>JBCDIP010000006.1:0-18173 GCA_038748855.1 Pseudomonadota bacterium | reverse complement strand
CTGACCTGCCGTCATCACAGCGAAGTCACCCGGCGCCGTTTCGACAACGAGAAAATAGAGGACAGTGACCAGGCATAGGGTCAATATGCTCTGCGCAAATCGTGCAGAAAGAAGCCTTATCACGCTCGTAACCTCCGCCAGGACAGACGCTCAGCCCTCACTTCTCGGCAATCGCCTCGATTTCCAGAAACCACCCTTCTTCAAACATGCCCGCCAACACCACCGTGAGCGCGAAGGTGTGTCCATCCAGCATTTTGACGCGAACATCCCTATTCTCGTCACGGAACTTCCTGTCAGCGAGGAAGGTGGTTGCTTTCACAATGTTCTCAACATCCATATCGGCCGCGCGAAGCTGGGCGAGAATGTTGCTCCACACCGCTTCGGCTTGTTCAGCGAAGGTGTCGGGCACAGTGCCGTCCGCCGCGACCGGTCCCTGTCCGCTGATATAGAGACGCCTGCTTGTCCCAGAAACCTCTAAGGCCTGAACATAGGCCCCGAGCGCCTCAGCGCCGTCCTCTGCGTTAATGCGTTTGGTTTTCATTTGGTCTGTCTTCTCCGGTGCTTATGGGTTTGTTGACATCGCCTCACATGACCGCGGCGTCTATGGCGCGGCCGTGCAAAGCTTCATGAAAGGGGAGAGCGTTCAGATAAGAGGTCGTTGGCTGGCTGTCCAGCTAGCGTGCCCGCACACTCTTGGGCCGGCAACTGTGGCTGTCCACGTCCCGTTGCCGCTCTTCATTCTCGCGCATGTAGCGCCGCGTTTTTGGCAGAGCATTCTGGTGACGTGTCATCTGAAGCTGCAACACGTTAGCATATTCCAGGCGGAATGCAATTTCTGATCCGGCGAGGTAGAAATCCCAGATCCGGCAAAAACGCTCATCATAGATCTGCGCCGCCTTCTCGCGGTTGCCGTTAAACCGATTGCGCCAATGGCGCAGGGTTCGGGCATAGTGGCCACGGAGTACCTCAACATCGCAGAGATAGAGCCCGCTCTCCTCGATCTCACGCTGAACCTCAGATAGTGCCGGTAGATAGCCCCCCGGGAATATGTAGCGGTCAATCCACGTGCTTGTGGGATAGGGCCCGTGCGGACGGGCAATTGTGTGTATGAGGGCAACGCCATCGTCCGACAATAGATCTTGCACTTTGCTGAAGTAGGTCCCGAAATGGCGCGGCCCCACGTGCTCGAACATGCCAACCGAGGCAATGCGGTCGAACCGTCCGTCCATCTTGCGGTAGTCCACCAAGCAAATCTCCACTTGGTTGTCCAGGCCGCGCGTGGAGACGCGCTGGCGCGCCACCTCCGCCTGCTCCGCCGACAGGGTGATGCCTGTGACCTTGGCCCCGCACACCTCGGCCACATAAAGCGCCAGGCCACCCCAGCCGCAGCCAATATCAAGCACGTGCATGCCTGGCTCAATGTTGAGCTTGGCGGCAATACGGCGCTTCTTGGCAAGCTGCGCTTGGTGCAGCGAGGTTTGTGGGCCTTCGAAGTATGCGCAGGAATATTGCCGGTCGCTGTCCAAGAAGAGATCGTAGAATTTGCCGGAGAGATCATAGTGATGCGCCACGTTGCGCTTGGCGCCCGCAATGCCGTTCGAGCGGGCCGCCCGGCGCAGCATCTGCTTCAGCGCTGCACCCGTGCGCCACTTATACGCAAAGCCATAATCCAGCTGCGGGATCACCAATGCCATCAACTCATAAAGGCTGCCCGCCTCCACCGTAAGGCGTCCGTTTACATAAGCCTCACCGAACGCAGGATCTGGGCGCAGCGCCAAGGCGAGCCCCACCGTGTGATCATGAAGCTTGACGCAAATCTCCTTGCCCCGGCCATCCCCAAAGCGGTGTTCGGCACCATCTGGATCCAGGACTAAGAGGTTTCCCCGGGTAACGCTCTTACTCAGAAAGTGGTGAAGGACAAAAAACATGCGCACGGCCCTCCTCGCTTCGTCGCTCCCTCCGGGGTCCTCCTTTTGATTTCACAGGTCAGGAGTATAGCGCAAATCAGAGAAAAGTTTGAGTCGCGCCGATAACCAGTTGACTTTCTTTATTTATCCAGATTTCGCGCTCTGGCTCTCACCGAGGCTGCAGTATCGGATTTGGCGACCTTTAGCGCCGCTTTGGCTTCAGGCTCAAACGCTGGATGTTGCGCGGCAAGCGACTGAAGGGCACTCATCGACCAGGCGCGCAGGAACGGGCGCTTGTGAGTGAGAAGACCAGAGAGCCAACCAGCCATCGCGGCTGCATGCTTTTCAGGTACGGTGAGTGCGTGCAGCATCTGACACAAATGAAGCTGCGCGGGCCAGTGCGTAATCTTTCCCAAACTTGCGAGCAGTGTCTCTGTCTGTGCAGGTGGCAGAGGCACACCGTTCTCCAGGTTTGCCTTCAGCAGCCAAGTGGCACCCTCGGAGACGGAGAGCTCGTCATGAGAACACAGAGCGACCAGTTCGCTCAGATAGGCTGGCGTGCCGCCGTGTTTGGCCGCTGCCTCAGAGAGCAGCGTGATCGCCTTTCCGTCGTAGCCGCGGAGATCTTCAAGCAGAGAAGCCATGGCCCCACCCTATCAATCCCCGCTAGCGCTTGAGAAGCGTCTTCTCGCTTGACATTCTATTCATTTCGATAATGCTAGAAAATACGTTCAATCGACTGCAAGCACAGGAGCCTAAGACCCATGAAGCTTCACGTTTCCATGCGGGTGGAAGATCTCGACAAAGCCATCGGTTTCTACAGCGCCTTGTTTGGCCAGGAGCCCACCATTCAAAGAGACAACTATGTGAAATGGGACGTGGCAGATCCAGCCGTGAACTTCGTCATTGAATCTGGTAAGGGCGACAGCGGGCTCGATCACCTGGGCATTCAGGTGGAATCCTCCGATCAGCTGGAAAGCATGGCGGAACGGATCCGCGGCATGGACCGGCCTTTCCTGGATGTAGAAAAGACCACATGCTGCTACGCGAAAATGGAAAAGGCCTGGGTGAAGGGCGAAGCAGACGACAAGTGGGAAGCCTTCCTCACCCACAGCCACAATGAAGGCGAATATGGCGAAGACCGCGAGACCCAGCTGGACGACATGTACGCCGCCACAGAGCGCGCAAGCTAAAACAGATCCAACTGATCGCTTTGGGGTTTGGGCTTGGGCGGCTTTGGCGCTTCGGGTTTGCGCTTCATTTCGGTTTTCACCGGCGCGAAGAAATCATCCGGAGCCGCTTTGAGCAGATCATGGGGTGCATCTTCGTCACCAAGCCAACGCGCAAAGTCTCCCCGCCCGATCACGACCGGCATGCGGTGGTGGATGGATGCAAGCTGTGCATTGGCGGCCGTGGTGAGGATCGCAGCACTCTCAAGCTCAGATCCGTCGGGCCCCATCCAGTGTTCCCAGATGCCCGCGAAGGCCAACAGGCCTCCATCGGCACGCGGCACATAGTACGGCACCTTGCGGCCAGGCACATCGCCTTGCCATTCATAGAACCCTGACGCCGGCACCAGGCAGCGACGGCGGCGGTAGGCGTTGCGGAAGGACGGTTTATCGGCCACCGTCTCCGCGCGGGCATTGATCAACGGTTTTCCAGGCTGCACTTCCTTGGCCCAGGACGGCACGAAGCCCCAGCGCACGAGCGCAAAGTGACGCGCACCGGTGCGGTCGTTCTCCTGGTGGCGCACAATCGCCACCGGCCCACCGGGGGCCACATAGTCGCGCGGCGGAAACTCCACCGTTTCGCCATAGTCGAAATAGGCTGCAACTTCGTCTGAGCTATGCGAGAGATTGTAGAGACCGCACATGGGCGGCACTCTAAGCATGATCATATGAGCACTCAAACCCCAATCCTCTCTTCTCCCAAGCTGGGTGTCAGCGTCGCCTGTTGGCGCGGCGATGAGGTGCTGCTCGCTCAGCGCGGCAAGGAGCCCAGCAAGGGGTTGTGGTCGTTCCCGGGAGGACATGTGGAGTTGGGCGAGCGCCTGGCCGAGGCCGCGCTTCGCGAACTTCGTGAGGAAACCTCCATCGTCGCCGAGTTGGAGGGATTGGCCACCACATTGGATGTTATCCGCCAAGACGAGAGCGGTGAGGTCACCACCCATTATGTCATCGTGGTGTTCAAGGCCCGCTGGGTCTCCGGCGAGGCGGTGGCTGGCGATGATGCGGCCGCGGTGCAATGGCGCCGAGCGGATGATTTAGGCGATCTTGCCATGACACCACGCACGGCCGATCTGGTGCGTGCGATGACGCAGGGTTGATTGGAAACGCCTGGCAAAGCGCGGCAGACTTGGTCGCATTATGAAACAACTGCACCTTTTGCTGATTGCCTGCAGCCTGTTGATCTTCACGGCTGCACAGGCAACGGCCAACCCTGACCGCTGGAAGCGGGAGGGCTGGACCACCGACTTTGATCAAACCTCTATCAAGCTGACCGAGATTCTCTCTGGCGGGATCGGGCGCGACGTGATCCCGCCGATCGATAGGCCAGCGTTCAAGCCCGTATCCGAGATCACCAAGCTTGCAGACACCGAGCCGGTGATCGGTCTTGAAATCAACGGCGAGGCCCGGGCCTACCCCCTGCAAATCATGACCTGGCATGAGATTGTGAACGACCAATTCGGCGATCTGCCCGTAGCGGTCACCTATTGCCCCTTGTGCAACTCGGCGATTGTGTTTGACCGCACGGTGGACGGGAAGGTTCTGGACTTCGGCACCACCGGCAAGCTGCGCAACTCGGACCTGGTGATGTATGACCGCCAGACCCAGAGCTGGTGGCAGCAGTTTATGGGTGAGGCCATCGTGGGCGAAATGACCGGGATGCGGCTCAAATCAATCCCGGCGCGCCTGGAATCCTTTGCCAATTTCAAGGACCGGTTTCCAGGCGGCAAAGTGCTGGTCCCCAACAATGCGGGCATGCGAGCATATGGACGCAACCCTTATGCCGGCTATGACAGTTCAAAATCCCCGTTCCTGTACCGCGGCGACATGCCGGAGGGCATAGAGCCCATGGCGCGGGTGGTGGCCTACCGGGTGGACGGCAAGCTGCAGGCTTTGGCGCTTTCGCTTTTGGCCAAACAAGAGCGCATGGAAGTCGGTGACGTGGTCTTCACCTGGACCAAGGGTCAGAACTCCGCACTCGACACCCGTGCCATTCGCGAAGGGCGCGATGTGGGCAACATCGTTGTTCAGGAGAAGACGAGCGATGGCCTGAAAGACAAAGTTTATGATGTGACCTTCGCTTTCGTAGTGAACGCCTTTTCGCCGGGTATCGAGATCAAAAAGTAGCCTCCCCTGCCCGCGTTAACCTTTAATTGAGCGAGAAGGTGCGCCATTTGTCTTGCGTGGTAAAACAATTCTTACAGGACAGCGGGTTGAGATGCGGTTGGGATCAGCACAACCCGAAAATACGGGATGAGTTTCATGCAAGGGGCGCCCCTTTTCCGCGACAATGAAGCGCCGAGCGCCGATGAGCGCCAAGCGGCTCTACGATACCTCTTAGATGCGTGGGAAGAGGCCGTTTTTGATGGGGTCGATCCAGACAATCTCGCCACGGCGGCCATTTTCGCAGCCCTCTCCGACATGGTGGACACCTATGGCGAAGAGCCGGTGGCCAAGATGACCGAGGGCCTGCCGGACCGCATCCGTCTGGGTGAATTCACGGTCAACCGGACCACGCAATAAGCCATCGCGCAGTTTAGCTTGGCACCATCTCGCTGAACTGAACCGCTTCGCCGCCTGCGGGCGTGACGATCTCATCTTCCCACATGACACGACGCCCGCGGATGATTGTGCCCTTGGGCCAGCCGGTGACCATTTTCCCGTCGAACGGTGTCCAGCCGGCCAGGCTCTCCATGATGGAATTCTGGATGGTGCGCTCTGCCTTCATGTCCACAATGGTGAAGTCCGCATCATAGCCGGTGGCGATCCGCCCTTTGCGCGCAATCTGGAAGATGCGCTGGGGTCCGTGGCTCGTGAGATCCACAAAGCGCTCCAGGCTAAGGCGCCCGGCGTTCACGTGATCCAGCATAATCGGCACCAAAGTCTGCACCCCGGGCATGCCCGACGGGGAGGCAGGGTAGCTGGCGGCCTTTTCCTCAAGCGTGTGCGGGGCGTGATCGGAGCCCAGCACGTCGACGACACCGGAGGTTAAGCCCCACCAGATGCCGTCCGTGTGGCTCTTGTCGCGCAATGGCGGGTTCATCTGCGCCAGATTACCAAGCTGCTCATAGGCTTCAGGCGCCGACAGGGTGAGATGCTGGGGCGTTGCTTCTACCGTGGCGATGTCCTTGTTGGCTGCCAGAAGCGGCATCTCCTCAGCGGTGGAGATGTGGAGCACGTGGATACGCGCCTGCGTCTGACGGGCAATTCGCAGGAGGCGTTCGGTACACTGGATAGCCGCGCGGGCATCTCGCCATACTGGGTGAGAGGACGGATCGCCCTCAACGCGCAAGTCTTTGCGCTCGTTCAGACGGAACTCATCTTCTGAGTGAAAGGCTGCCCGCCGGGAGGTGTTGGAGAGCACCAGAGCCACCCCCTCATCATCCTCCACCAAGAGATCGCCGGTGGAGGAACCCATAAACACCTTCACGCCCGAACAGCCCGGCAGGCGCTCCAGCTCCGGTAGATCCTTCGCATTGTCCCTGGTGCCACCGATGAAGAAGGCAAAATCGCAGGCCATACGGTGATGCGCCCGGGCCACTTTGTCAGCATGGGTCTCTGCCGTAATGGTGAGTGGATTGGTGTTGGGCATCTCAAACACCGCCGTCACCCCGCCCATCACGGCCGCACGACTTCCGGCCTCTAAATTCTCTTTGTGCTCAAGGCCGGGCTCGCGAAAGTGCACCTGGCTGTCGATGACACCAGGCAGCACATGCAGGCCTGTGCAATCGATGGTTTCGCCTGCCTGGTCGCCAGAAAAGCTGCCGATATCAACAATCCGGCCGTCGCGCACGGCCACATCGCGCACGCCTTCGCCATCCTGATTGACCACGGTTCCGTTTTTTATGATGAGATCGAATGTGGGTTTCACCGGCTTCTCCTTGAAGAACCCCTCCGGCTTACGTAAGTCTAGACCACGTTGCAAGCTGACCTGGATACCTTTTACACAGATGCCCACATTTGCTCTGTTGCCCTCGCGCGGCGTGATCGCCCTTTCCGGTGAAGAAGCCAGCACCTTTCTCAACGGTTTGATCACGGCGAATGTCGAAGATGTGGACCAAGGCACCCCCGCCTACGGGGCACTTTTGACCCCGCAAGGCAAGATCCTCTTCGATTTCTTCATTCAGCGCGATGGTGAGCGCTATTTGGTGGACTGCTCAGTCAGCCAAAAGCCTGATCTGATCAAACGTCTCACCTTTTATAAGCTGCGCGCCAAAGTGGATATTGCAGACCTCTCAGACACCATGGGTGTGGCGGCCGGATGGGATGGTGCAGAACTGCCTGGCCTCGCCTACGCTGACCCCCGCAGCGAGCAGGCCGGCGCGCGGACGGTAGCCGATCTTGAGGATTTTAAGGGCTTAGAAGATGCGGGTGAGGCGGCCTATGAGGCCCACCGGATCGCGCTGGGCCTTGCGGATTCAGATCGGGACATCGGCTCCGGCGAACTCTTTCCCCACGAGGCCAACTTTGACCAAGTGGGCGGGGTTCATTTCACCAAGGGGTGCTATGTGGGCCAGGAAGTGGTCTCACGGATGAAGCACAAAGCCAAAGTGCGCAAACGTATCGTCATCGCCCACGGCGAGAGTGGGACCCTGGCCAGCGGCTCGGAGATCACTACTGACGGAAAAGTGTCAGGAACTGTTCTATCTACCCAAGGCGCGGAAGGTTTGGCCCTGATCCGCCTGGACCGCCTGGAAGATGCTTATGCGAATGCCGGCGAGATCAGCGCGGGAGATGCACGCCTCACCTTCCGGAAACCCGAATGGGCCACATTTGATATGCCGGAGGCGCCGAACTGATGGGGTGGGATCACTCGCTGATTGAACATGAAGATGGACTGAAACGGTGCGGCTGGGTCGGGCTTGAGCCGATATACATTGCATATCATGATGAGGAATGGGGCGTGCCGGAATATGACGACCGGGCCCTTTGGGAAAAGCTCATTTTGGACGGCTTTCAGGCGGGCCTGTCGTGGATCACCATTTTGAAGAAGCGCGACGGCTTCCGCGAGGCCTTTGACGACTTCAATCCAGAGATCATCGCCAGCTATGATGAGGCCAAGCAGGCTGAGCTTATGCAGAACGCAGGCATTGTGCGCAACCGGGCCAAGATCGCCGCGACGATCAGCAACGCCCAGGCCTATCTGGATATTATGGAGAGCGGCCAAGGCTTCACCAACTATCTTTGGGACTATTGCGGCGGCAAACCCATCCAGAACAAGTTCAGGACCCTGGAGGAGGTGCCGGCAGAGACCGAGCTCTCCAAGACAATCTCCAAGGATCTCAAAAAGCGCGGGTTTCGGTTCTGCGGGCCCACCATCGTATATGCCTTCATGCAGGCGGTGGGGATGGTCAACGACCATCTGGTGGACTGCTATCGCCATGAGCCCGTGGCCGCCATCCCGCCCCGCCCAGGTTACGGGTGATCCATGGCGCAACGAGAGCCTGCCCCGCCGAGGGCCTGGCAGCGCATGCTGTCGGGGCGACGGCTGGATTTGTTAGACCCCTCCCCGCTTGATATTGAGATCGAGGACATTGCTCACGGGCTTGCCCGGGTGGCCCGCTGGAACGGGCAAACCAAAGGCCGCCATGCCTATTCTGTGGCCGAGCACAGCTTGCTGGTGGAAACCCTGGCCTCGCACTTTAAACCTGATCTGGATCGGCGCTGGCGCCTGGCAGCCCTGCTGCATGATGCCCCCGAATATGTAATCGGCGATATGATCTCCCCCTTCAAGGCGGCGCTGGGGATCGACTACAAGGCCTTTGAAGCAAAGCTGATGGCCGCGATCCACGTGCGCTTCTCGCTGCCGGCAGAACTGCCCCAGACCATTAGCGCCCTGATCAAGCGGGCGGACCGGGTATCGGCGTTTCTGGAGGCCACTCAACTTGCCGGGTTTGAGCAGGCAGAGGCCGCCAAGTTCTTTGGCCGCCCCAGGGGATTGTCCGGTTTTCCCCAGCAAAACTTGGAGCTAAAGCCCCTGCCCGCGGAAGAGGCGGGCAAACGCTTTGTCGCCAAGTTCCGACAGTTGCGCTAGGGTCTGGCTCCATGATTGTAGTTTGCCCCCTCAACAAGGTCGAACGCGTGGTGGAGGACCACAAACCCTCCCATGTGGTGAGCCTTTTGGGTGCTAATCACGAGATGCCGGTGATATCTGCTTTGCCTGCAGAGAGGCATCTGAAGCTGAGCTTCAACGATATCTCCGAGCCGAGGGACGGCTATGTGCCGCCCGGTGAAAGCGATGTGGCGAGCCTGGTGAACTTCATCCGCGGGTGGGACCGCGCTCAGCCTATGCTGATCCACTGCTGGGCCGGTGTCAGCCGCTCAACTGCGGGGGCATTCATTGCCCAATGCGCCCTGGCTCCTGAGGCTGACGAGCTTGAACTGGCCAAGCGCCTGCGCGCCGCCTCACCGCCGGCCACGCCGAACCGGCTGATGGTGGCCCATGCCGATGCCCTAATGGGACGTGACGGGCGGATGAGTGACGCCGTGGCGATCATTGGGCGTGGGGCAGATGCTTGGGAGGGGAATGTGTTTCAGTTACCGGTCGGGTGAGCTGGCGTTTCCCAGCTGTGCACTAACGGTGCGCAAACTCCCAGTAAAGGTCTCGCGCCTTTGTATAAACAGGCCCCGGCTGCAGATCACGCTCCTCATAGCGCGACACGGGCATCACCTTGCCCCAGTTCCCGGTGGAGAAAATCTCATCGGCATCAGCAAAGTCCTCAACCGTAAGCGTGCGCTCATGGACCACGTAGCCGGCCTCGCGCAGCAAACCGATCACCCTTGCCCGGGTGATGCCGCTGAGGAATGTGCCATTGGGCACCGGTGTGTGAACTTTGCCGTCCTTGGCATAGAAGATGTTGGCGGTGGCGAGTTCAGCCACATGGCCTAAAGGATCGAGCATCAGAGCATTCTGAAAGCCCCGTCCACTGGCCTCGCGCAAAGCCCGGCCAGAGTTTGGATAGTGGCAAGCTGCTTTCGCATGGGTCATGGCAAACTCAGGACCAGGCCGCCTGAACGGGGAGACCGTGAGCGAAAAGCCGTTGGGCTCGGGCATGGGCTGCTCGTGAAGCGTGAAGCAAAACTGGGTGGTTTCCGGATCATTGTCCACAAACCCGCCCTCGGCCCAATACATGGGCTTCACATAAAGCGCCTTGTCGCTATCAAACTTGGAGATCCCGTCCTCAGCGATTTCCTTGAGCTCGCCGGCCACGTGCGGGGCTTTCAGGCCCATGGCGGTGGCAGACCTCACAACGCGTTGGCAGTGAAGCTCAAGATCCGGCGCCACGCCCTCAAAATAACGTGCCCCATCAAACACCGTGGATGCCAGCCACGAACCATGGGTGAGCGGGCCCATAATCATCGGGTTGCCCTCAACCCAGCTCCCATTCCAAAATGTCCAGGCCTGCATGGTGCCGTATTCCTTCTTTCACAGACTCTCCTTAAAGCACAAAAACAAAGGGCACCCAAATCTGGATGCCCGTTTGCGCTTCAATTCGCTGTATCAGCGGCCGCTTAGGAGCCTGTGTAGAAGATGTGCCGGCCAATCTTGGTCAGGCGGCGCATGTAGCGCGACCAGCGCGGGCTCACATAGTCTGCGTGGTAGTGCAGCACGGAGGCGTTCACGACGCGCGACTTGGGCTTGTTCTTCATGACCTTGTGGGCCAGCTTCTTCGCATTGTCCCAATGCTTGCCCTGGCGCGGACGATCATGTTGGCCGTCGCAGGTAAACGAGAACTGGCACCCGTGGAGACGGGTCTTGGAGTGGTTCTCGTAAACAACACCGCAAATGTTGTTTGGATAGTTCGGGCTGTTCACCCGGTTCATCACCACATTGGCTACGGCCAGCTGGCCGGCCTTGGATTCTGAACGGGCTTCAAAGTAAATCGCTTTGGCCAGGCAATAGTGTGCGGCAATTTTTTTCTGGCGCCGGGCCTGAGCCAGATTGCGAACGCGCTGGCCGCGCTTGAAAATTGCATTCAGCTTGCCCACCGGTGGCGAGGCAACGGCATACTCCTGGCGGTGTGGTGACAGAAGCTGAGGCTTGTTCAAGGGAAGGACCGCCGGGCGCAGAATGATCGAATCTTCGCGCTCCATTGCGGTTTCGGTAATCAGGTCTGATTTCAGGGATGCGGTGACTTGTTGACCGATCTCGACCGAGTAGCCCTGGTCTTCCAGTTCCAGCTCACCTTGTGTCAGAGAGGCCTTACTGACCAGAGTAACGGACGGCTGGGTTACGTCTGACCACTCGGTGCCGGGCCCTGTGCGTGCACTTGCGACATTGCCAAGATAGCTGCCGATAACAGCGGCACCCACGACCAGCGCGGCGCCAGCCATGACATAGGGCAAACCGTCAGCAAGCCGGCTGCGCCCAGGAGTCAACGTCTCAAGTGTCGCTATCTCTTCGATGGTCTCAACTGTCAGAGGAATGTCCCCTCTGCCTCCCGCAAACCAACCCCTACTCACAACGAACCTCACGCAGATAATCTAAAGCCAGACTAACAGACTGTCACAGACTACCCCAATGAGCGTTTAGCATAGGTTAACCATACCAAACAACCAGCGGAACCGTGACTCGGATAAAAATGCGACCGAAATGGGGCAAACATGGGAAAAACTGTGTCAAAGAAGACACTTAACCTTAATGCCACCCCCCTCAACTGTTAACAGGATGCGTTTTCTTATCCCTCCTGAGCGGCCGCCTGTGCCGCTGCAAGGCGCGCAATAGGCACCCGGAAGGGCGAGCAAGAGACGTAATCCAGGCCGGTTTTGTGGCAAAACTCCACAGATCTTGGGTCTCCGCCATGTTCACCGCAGATCCCGAGCTTTAGATCTGGGCGCACATCGCGTCCCCGGCTTGAGCCGATTTCCACAAGCTCGCCCACACCCTCCACATCGATGCTGACAAAGGGATCTTCAGGGAGAATGCCCTTATCCGTGTATTCGGTGAGGAAGCGCGCCGAATCATCTCGGCTGATCCCAAAGGTGGTTTGCGTCAGATCGTTGGTGCCGAAGGAGAAAAACTCGGCCCCTTGCGCGATCTCTCCGGCCCGAAGCGCCGCCCGGGGCAGCTCGATCATGGTGCCAATGAGGTAGTTGAGGCTTTCGCCGCTCTCGTCTTCCACCTTCGCTGCAACTGCGGTGATGCGGCTGCTCACGGCCTCAAACTCCGCCAAAGTGGCGATCAGCGGCACCATGACTTCCGCCGTAACGCTCTCTCCGGTCTGCTTGCCGGCCTCAATGGCCGCTTCAAAGATGGCCCGCGCCTGCATTTCAGCGATCTCCGGATAGCTGATGGCAATACGGCAGCCACGGTGGCCGAGCATGGGGTTGAACTCATCCAACTCCTGCACCCGCGCCCGCATTTTGTCGATGGAGATGCCCATGGCCTCGGCCACGTCGCTGATCTCTTCATCTGTTTTGGGCAAAAACTCATTGAGCGGTGGATCAAGCAAGCGAATGGTGACCGGCAGACCCGACATAATCTTGAACAGCTCAACGAAATCGCCGCGTTGCATGGGCAACAGCTTGGCCAGTGCCGTGCGGCGCTCGTCCTCATTGTCGGCCAGGATCATCTCACGAACGGCCACAATGCGGTCAGCTTCAAAGAACATGTGCTCGGTGCGGCAGAGCCCAATACCCTCTGCCCCAAAATCCCGGGCCAAACGGGCATCTGCAGGCGTATCCGCGTTGGCGCGCACACCAAGACGCCGAACTTCGTCGGCCCAGCCCATGATCTTGGCAAAGTCGCCGGAGAGCTCCGGCTGGATCATGGGAACTTCGCCGCGCATCACCTGGCCTGTGGAGCCGTCGAGCGTGATGATATCGCCTTTCTTGAGCACCACATCGCCGGCAATCAGCTCTTCTCGCTCCTGATCCACGCGCAACCCGCCGGCGCCGGAGACGCACGGCTTGCCCATGCCGCGGGCCACAACGGCCGCGTGGGAGGTCATCCCGCCGCGGGTTGTGAGGATGCCCTCAGCGGCATGCATGCCATGGATATCTTCAGGGCTGGTCTCCATGCGCACCAGAATGACCCTATGGTTTTGGGCCTTCAGGGTCTCCGCCTGGTCTGAATCAAACACGATCTCGCCGCAAGCAGCGCCGGGCGAAGCTGGAAGGCCGGAGCCGACCACGTCGCGCGCACCGTCAGGGTCCAGGGTTGGGTGGAGCAACTGATCCAAGGAGCCCGGTTCAATACGACTGACCGCTTCTGCCTTGGTGATGAGGCCTTCTTCGGCCATCTCCGCGGCAATGCGCAAGGCCGCCTTGGCCGTACGCTTGCCCGACCGGGTTTGCAGCATCCACAGCTTGCCGTCCTGGATGGTGAACTCCAGGTCCTGCATGTCGCGATAGTGGCGCTCAAGATCAGTGTAGATGCGCGTCAGCTCGGAAAACGCCTTGGGCATCAAACCCTCAAGCGATGGAGCATCATCTCCGGCTGCCGTGCGGGCGGCCTCGGTGATGTTTTGCGGCGTGCGGATGCCCGCCACCACATCTTCGCCCTGGGCGTTGACCAGAAATTCGCCGTAAAACTCCTTGGCTCCGGTGGAGGGATTGCGCGTGAATGCAACGCCAGTGGCTGAATTCTCGCCCATATTGCCGAACACCATGGCCTGTACGTTGACCGCCGTACCCCATTCAGCCGGAATGTTGTTGAGCCGCCGATACGTCACCGCGCGCGCGTTCTGCCAGGACGAAAAGACCGCGCCAATGGCGCCCCAGAGCTGCTCTTTCACGTCTTGTGGAAAGGGTTGCTCCAACTCCTCAACCACACAGGCTTTGTAGGCCGTAATGATCTCCTGCCAATCGTCAGCGGAAAGATCGGTGTCCAGGTAGTAGCCAGCCTCGGCTTTGAACTCCTCCAGGATGTCCTCAAAGAAGTAGTGCTCAACCCCCAACACGACGTCCGAGTACATCTGGATGAAGCGGCGGTAGCTGTCATAGGCAAAACGCTTGTCACCGGCTTTTTCGGCCAGCCCTTCAACGGTCTCATCGTTGAGGCCTAGGTTCAGCACGGTGTCCATCATACCCGGCATGGAGGCTCTGGCGCCGGAGCGCACAGACACCAAAAGGGGGTTATCCTTGCTCCCAAACTGGGCGCCCACCGTCGCCTCGATCTTAGCGATGGCCTGATCTACCTGCGCGCTCAGCCCGTCCGGATAGTGCCGGTCATTGTCGTAGAACGCCGTGCACACCTGCGTGGTCAACGTAAAGCCTGGGGGCACGGGCAGATTGAGGTTGCACATCTCGGCCAAATTGGCGCCCTTGCCGCCTAAGAGCTCTTTCATTTCCGCGGTGCCATCAGCAGAGCCGTCGCCGAAAGAATAGACCCAGGTCAAACCTAAGGTCGGATCAATTGCCGTCATCAAGAATCGCCTTTGAGGTGAGTTTGCGCGCCAGAAGCCATAGGCGCGCGCACGAATCAAGAGAACTAAAGACGCAGGTGCACAAGTGGTTGAAACTTTGTTGCGCAGCCCCCAACTCTGTAAAACAGAGCAAAAAGGATGACGTACCCTCATGAGTTCGGTTTTGCACGTGACAAACGGTGATGGCGCCGCGGGTCTGCTGAAAGCCTCAAGCCTTGGGGGAGACGTTCTGCCCTGGCGCGACCCCATGCATCACGGCCCGTTCCCGGCAGAAGCCGACTTGCGAGAACTCAGCACGATCCGTGGGCGCTACCTTGCCGGTCCAGAGCTCCCGGAGGCCGATGTGGTGCGCGATTTTGAGCTGCGCAACGAACACTTTCTGGGCGCTGGCCGCTATGAAGAGGTGGTTTTATGGTTTGAGCATGATCTGCTTGATCAGCTCCAGATCTTGCAGATATTGGACCTTACGGCCGGCGGCATGGCAAAGCCACGGCAGCTGAGCATGGTCTGCATTGACCGGTTTGAGGGGGTTGAGGGTTTTCGCGGCTTGGGCCAATTGACACCGGATCAAGTGGCCACCCTCTGGCCGCACCGGAAGACGGTCTCAGACGCAGCAATCTCCCTAGCCAGCGAAGGTTGGGCCGCTTTCCGGTCAGACAGCCCCAAAGACCTTGAGCGCTTCCTGGCCGACGCTCTCAGCGCCCTGCCCTTCCTCTCAGCCGCGTTGCAGCGTCATCTGGAAGAGTATCCGGACGCAGAAACCGGATTGAGCCGCACAGAACGTCAGATCCTCGATTTGGTGGCTGCGGGCGTTCAGAGCCCGGTGGACTTGTTTGTGCAAAACATGGACTTGGAGAGCGTCCTCTTCATGGGCGATTGGGCCACCTTCAGCCGCATGGCTGAGCTTTGCTCAGGACCACACCCGTTGCTGCAGTGTGGGCCGGATGGCATCTTTCGCTATCCTCCCTCAGAGCAGCTCTCCCGTGAAGAGTTCGCCGGCCAGACGTTCCATCTCTCGCCGGAGGGCCGAGACGTGCAGGCCGGCCTGCGATCAGCCCGGTCTCTAAAGGTTCGCGATGAATGGCTCGGCGGTGTCCACCTGAACTCAATGAAGCCCATGTGGGTTTGGGATTGCAGCAGCCAGACACTGATCTTCCAAGAGCCCTCGCGATGACCGGCCTGCCGAAATTCGACCGCATGTTTCATCAGGCGGTGCGAACCCGGTTGGCGGCCCTGCTTTACCGGGAGGCGAGTAGCTTCTCGGAGTTGAAAGCCACCCTCGCCATCACCGATGGAAATCTGGATGCCCATCTGCGCAAGCTTAGCGCGGCGGGCTACTTGCAGAGCGAGATGGAGGTAGAGGGGCGCCCACGCACGGTCTACAGCCTGTCCCCCAGCGGAGTGGATGCCTTTGAGGACTATCTGGACGCCCTTGATGAACTCTTGGAGCTGACCCGGCCCTTGTCCTGATCAAGCACTTCTTCCCAAACCGGACGCCCACCGAACCGCTCGGTGAGGAAGTCCGTGAACACGCGGATCTTCGCAGAAAGGTGGCGGGTCGGCGGATAAAGCGCGGTGAGCCAGGGTTCCGGTGCGGTAAACTCCTCCAAGATCGGGACAAGCCGTCCTGCCTTAAGATCATCCGACACAATGAACCTGGGAAGCAGGGCAATCCCCAGCCCCTTGACCGCAGCTTCCCTGAGCACGTCTCCATTGTTGGAGCATAGAATGTCGTTCACCCGAACGTTTGTGCGCCCTTGCGGTCCATTTAACCGCCAGAAAGTGCCACTTGGCAGGTTTCCATAGTGCAGGCACGGCAAGGTGCGCAGCTCTTTCGGATGGATTGGCGTTCCTTGGCGCGCCAGATAGCTCGGACTGGCACACATGACGAGCGGCGCCGGGCAGATTCTGAGATCCACAAAGGTGGTGTCCTCGCTGGGTTCGGCGATCCGGATTGCGAGATCAAAGCCCTCTTCGATGAGGTCCACCATCCGGTCGTTCAAGCTAAGCTCAATCCGCAGGTTCGGATGCTCCAGCATGAAATCGGAAACCGCGGCGCCCAGATGCATGGTGCCGAAGGACATGGGCGCGTTGACCCGCAAGAGGCCGGAGATCTCATCTTGCGACCGGCCTGCGTCGCGCTCAGCCTCCTGTAGGGCAGCCAGAATATCCTTCGCTCGCTCATAAAAGGCCGCGCCCTCTGACGTGGTGGACACCTGGCGTGTGGTTCGGTTGAAAAGCTGAACCCCAAGTTCCTCTTCCAAAGCCAGAACAAGCCGGTTCACGGCCGCGCGCGAGCGGCCCCGCACGCGGGCCGCCGGGGCAAACCCTTCCTGTTCAACCACATCAACGAAGGTTTGAAGCGCAGCAAACTTATCCATTGCATTCTCATATTGTCGCAAAAAAATTGACAGTAAGGAAAATAGTACACCAATTGTCCGATTTCACGCAGATTCCTATGTTGCCTTCATCAGACTGTCACGCCCTCTCGCTCAGGTAAGGACCACGCCGATGAAGAACCCAGCCGACCACCCCATCCACGATCTTTTGTCTGCCCGTTGGAGCCCCTATGCGATCGATCCTGATCGCACCGTCAGCCCCGATGATCTTCACGCTCTGTTTGAGGCGGCCAGGTGGACCATGTCGTCCTACAACGCCCAGCCCTGGCGCTACATTGTGGGCGTGAAAGACCGCAGCCCGGAGGTCTGGCAGAAGGTTTTCGAGTGCCTGGTAGAAGGCAACCAGCCCTGGGCAAAGAACGCTCCGGTCCTGGCCATTGGGCTCACCTCGACCGTGTTCGACCACAATGGCCAGCCCAACAAAGCCGCCCACCATGATCTTGGCGCCGCATCGGCCAGCCTCACCTTTGAAGCCACGGCGCGGGGTTTGGTGGTGCACCAAATGATCGGGATCGAACCTGAGAAGGTGCGCGAGGTCTTCGGCATCGCGGACACCATTGAGCCCCTCACAGCTCTTGCGATTGGCTATGCTGGACAATCCGACGTTGTGGAGCAAACGTATGCAGACCGGGACGCGCGCCCACGGGAGCGCACAGCCCTGACCGACATCATCTTACACGGCGCCCTCTAGCCGCAGATCACTGGAGCAAAGCAATGAGCTGGAACCCCTGCTTAGAACCCCAATGCCCTGGAGCCGGAAATCTGGACAGCATTGAAACCATGATTGTGCCGCGCTCGCGCGATTTGGGCGGCTTTGAAGTACGCCGCGCCCTGCCGGCGCCGAGACGGCAAATGGTTGGACCGTTCATCTTCTTTGACCAGATGGGTCCGGCTGAGTTCATAAGCGGCCAGGGCGGGATCGACGTGCGCCCTCACCCGCATATCGGTATTGCCACGGTGACCTATCTTTACCGGGGCGAGTTTCAGCACCGTGATTCAGTGGGCAGCAACCAGATGATTTATCCCGGCGAGGTGAACTGGATGATTGCCGGCAACGGCATCACACATTCTGAGCGCACCAGCGAACAGACCCGTGCCAAGCCTCATTCTCTGTTCGGCATTCAAACCTGGGTGGCGCTGCCCGATGCTCATGAAGAAATGGCCCCGGCCTTTGAACCTCGAATATCTTGGCTGCGACTTCGATGGGGCCGCCAGGATGGAACATTACGCGTCACGGACAATCACGATGTGGATGCAGACAAGGTTGCGTAACAT
>JBCDIP010000005.1:0-21647 GCA_038748855.1 Pseudomonadota bacterium | reverse complement strand
GGAAAGGAAAGGTCCATATGCACACACCTGAAATGGAGAAATTACTCGCCGGCTACGGATTGATGACAGCACAGATTTACTACCGCATGCCTGACTATGAAAATCTGCTGCAGACTTATGCCTGGCAAGCCTACGACCTGGCGCCAGACTTTCCGGAGCTCTTCAAGTTTCTTGATTTCTGGGACCGCAAGTTGGATGCCTCAATTCAGTCGGTGCAATACACTCACCGCCAGCTGATCCATCCCGGCGAGTGGCGCAATGCTGAGGGTGAGTTCGTCCTCAATTAGGTAACGCTTGCCATCAAAGTGCGCACAATCACAATTGACAGAATGCAGATTGCAGCGCACCTTCGCCTCTCGTGATTAGGGCGAGGCGAAATGCGACACGTCACACAACCTTGTTGTTGCCGGCGCGCGGAGAGGTCCAACCTGGTAACCAGGCGATAGGCTGCCGCTAGGCCATCCAGGCCGCCTAAACCCTCCCCTCACGCAGCGCGAGTCCAGCGTTATGTCTTCCCCGCATCCCAAACCCCGTCTGGCTGTCGATATCGGCGGCACCTTCACCGATGTGGCCATCGAAATCGGCCCGGACATCAGAACCGCCAAGACCCTCACCTCCCATGACGACCCGGTAAAGGGCGTCCTTTTGGGCATCGACTACGCGCTGCAGGGCTTAAGTCTTGAGCCCGCTGCATTCGGCTCGGTGATCCATGGCACAACGCTCGCCACCAACGCCCTGATCGAGCGCCGGGGCGCCAAGGTGGCGGTGATCACCACCGAGGGCTTCCGGGACATTCTGGAGATCGGCTACGAGCGCCGGTACGACCAGTATGACATCAATATCGATGCACAGGATTTTCTCGTCCCGCGCGATCTGATGTTCGGCGTCCGGGAGCGCTTAGGCGTGGACGGCGAAGTGTTGACCCCCCTTGAGCGCAAGGCGGTGGAGGCCGTGGTGACAGAGGTCGTGGCCTCAGGTGCTCAGAGCATCGCGGTCTGCCTGCTGCACAGCTACAAGAACCCGGCCCATGAACAGCTGGTCCGCGATGTTATTGCCGATGTAGCCCCGCACATCTCCGTCACCCTGTCGTGCGAAGTCTCGCCGGAGATCCGTGAGTTCGACCGGATGTGCACCGCCGTCTGCAACGCGTACATCAAACCGCTGATGGAGACCTATCTCTCTTCCCTGGAGACCGCGCTCCAAGCACAGGGCTTCACCTGCCCCCTCTTCATCATCACCTCCGGCGGCGGCATGACCACTCTGGAAACCGCAACGGCCTACCCCATCCGCCTGGTGGAATCAGGCCCCAGCGGCGGTGCCATCATGGCCGCCCGGGTGGCCGCTGAACGACAGATCGACAAGGTGGTCTCCTTCGACATGGGCGGCACCACGGCCAAGATCTGCCTGATCGAGGACCAGACTCCTAAATCCTCCCGCGCCTTTGAGATCGACCGCTCGGCGCGGTTTATGAAGGGCAGCGGCATTCCCGTGCGCATACCCGTAATCGAGATGATCGAGATCGGCGCCGGCGGCGGATCCATCGCCAAGGTGGACAGCATGCAACGCCTGCGCGTGGGCCCCAAGAGCGCATCGTCTGATCCAGGCCCTGCCTGCTATGGCAAGGGCGGCACCGCGCCCACCGTGACCGATGCGGATGTGGCCATTGGCTATATCGATCCTGAAGGCTTTGCCGAGAACCGCCTCAACCTCCAGCCGGACCTCGCCCGCGCCGCCATCGCGCGCGATTTGGGCAAGCCGTTAGGGCTCACCACCATCGCAGCGGCTGACGGCATCTCCCAGACCGTTGATGAGGCCATGGCCAATGCGGCCCGCATGCACGCGGTGGAACAGGGCAAGGATCTTACCGGCTGCACCATGGTGGCTTTCGGCGGCAACGGGCCGCTCCACGCGGCACGCATTGCTGAGAAGATCGGGGTGAGGAAGATCATCGTGCCGGAAAACCCCAGCGTGGGCTCGGCCATCGGCTTCCTGTTTGCGCCGGTGTCCTATGAGATCGTCCGCACCTATCCGGCCGGGTCCACCAACTTCCCCTTCGAGGCCGTGAATACCCTGTTGAGCGATCTTGAACGCTCAGCCCGGGAGATCGTGGAAGCAGGTGCCGAGGGCCAAGAGATCTCAGTCCAGCGCATGGCCTTCATGCGCTATGACGGCCAGGGCCAGGAGATCGAAGTGCCCGTACCCGCCGGCGCTCTGGACGACGATGCGCTCTCCCACATGGTGCGCCAGTTTGAAGCCGAATATGGCCGACAGTTCAGCCGCATCGTTCCAGGCATGCAGATCGAGTTCATCAACTGGTCGGTCACTGCATCCAACACCCCGCTCCAACCTGCCGGCGTGAGCGACATGATGGCCGGAGCCCCAGCCGAGCCCATCAGCGAACGCCAGCTCAGCCTCGGTCAGGACGGCAAACTGACAAACGCCATTGTCTACCAGCGCGCCAACCTCAAAGCCGGCCAGACCCTCAAAGGCCCAGCCCTCATCGCGGAACCTCAGACAACCACCTACATCCCTGCCACCTTCGATGCGGAGATCGACGGAGCGGGCAGCATTGTTATGACCCGCAAGGAGCATGTTGCCCAGGCCGCACGTTCGGGGCGCTCCGCCATCGACTGGCAGGTCATGTGGGACCGTCTCCTGGCTGTTGTGGAAGAGCAAGGCCAGGTGCTGATGCGTACCGCCTTCAGTCCCATCGTCCGGGAATGCGGCGATATCTCCGCCGGCGTCTTCGACACCAATGGCGATATGCTGGCGCAAGCGGTGTCGGGCACGCCCGGCCACATCAACACCATGGCCGAAACGGTCAGGCAGATGATGCCGCACCTTGATCTTGAAGCCATGCGCCCCGGCGATGTGTTCTGCACAAACGATCCGTGGATCGGCGCGGGCCATCTCAACGACCTCTGCCTGGTGGCCCCCATATTCCACAACGGCAAGTGGATCGGCTTCACCGCCTGCACCAGCCACGTCTACGACCTGGGCGGAAGGGGCATGGGCCCGGACGGCACGGACCTCTACGATGAAGGCCTCTACATCCCCGTCTGCAAACTGGTGGACCAGGGCGAAGTGAACCGCCTCGTCATCGAGTTCATCAAGACCAACTCGCGCTCACCCGTAGCCAATGAGGGCGACGCCTATGCCCTGATCGCCTGCTGCGATGTGGGCGGCGCGCGCGTCTCTGAAATGCTGGCCGAGTTTGATCTGGAGAACCTGGAGGCTCTGGCGGGCCACATCCTCACCGCATCAGCCAAGGCCACGAGAGACGCCATCAACGCTCTGCCCAACGGCACCTATCACAACGAACTGATGATCGATGGCTATGACTTCGAGATCAAGTTCTGCGCGGCGCTCACGATCAAAGACGACCAGATCATCGTGGATCTGGAGGGCACCTCCGGCCATTCGGCTCTCGGCATCAACTGCCCTATCAACTACACGGCCGCTTATGCGGTGTTCGCCATGCGCTGCCTCATCGGGCCGGAAGTGCCCAACAACGCGGCCTCGCTCGCCCCGTTCATCATGAAGGCGCCGGAAGACTGCATCTTGAATGCCCAACCCCCTGCCCCGGTGGCCATGCGCCACACCTGCGGGCACATGGTGGCTGACCTGGTGCTGGGCGCCATTCACAAGGCCGTACCGGGCCTCGCCCCGGCAGAAGGCTCCACCTGTCTGTGGGACTTGCCCATCCGCAGCGCCGCCTCCAGCGCCATGCCGGGGAGCACGGCAACCACGTTTGCCACCGAGTTCACCCATTCCGGCGGCACGGGCGCCCGGCCCACCAAAGATGGCCTCTCAGCCACCGCCTTTCCCAGCGGGGTCTACGGCACACAAACGGAGATTGCCGAGGCCACAGCGCCGGTGCGCTACCTGCGCCGCGAGCTGATCGTGGACAGCGGTGGGGCCGGCAAATTCCGCGGCGGCCTCGGCCAGTTCATTGAGATGGAATCCAACGAGGACGCCGACATTCTGCTGCTGGCCGGCGTGGAGCGCACCAAGTTCCCCGCTGAGGGCCGCGAGGGCGGCCACAATGGCGCCGCCGGTCACATTCAGCTGCGCTCCGGTCCGGTGCTCAAGAGCAAGGGCGAGCAGACCATTCCAGCCGGTGACACTCTGTTGTGGTCAAGCCCGGGCGGTGCGGGCTACGGCGACCCTCTTGAGCGCGATCCTGAAGCAGTTGCGCGTGACGTGCGCCAAGGACTGGTGTCGCGCCAGGTGGCTGAAACCGTCTATCAGGTTGTGCTTGATGAGGCCGGTAAGCTGGATAATGAGGCCACCAGGCACCGCCGCCGTTCAGGCTCTGCGGCGCTTCTTGATCACCCAAACACGTAGGTCTGCCAGAACCTTCACGGTCACCAAGAGAACCAACGCACAGAGCACAGCTTTAGAGATCGTCTCCATGGTGCCTTGGATCAGCCAGGCATGCACCACGGTGCCCACCACCACCACGGCGGCAAGGCCCGTGTGCGCCAGGCGCCAGACCTGAGGGCGAAGCCCGAGCCGGCGTCTCAGAAGCGCCAGGAGCCCCGTCGCAAAGAGCGCCCACATGGCAACCACGCCCCAGTCGGAGAAGGGCGTGGGCGAGGTGAACGTGAGGGCATCAATCACATCCGGCGCGCTGGTGATCCAAAGCCCAGCCACATGGAGAACGACGGCCCCGATGAGCCCTGCCCCCACATAGCGGTGGAACCGCCGCCCGCGCACCACCGGAATGCCCGGCAACAGACCGGCCGCCAGTAACGGCTGGATCAGCAAAAGCACCATAGCCAGAATGCCGGCAAATCCGGCGCCAATATAGACAGGATCACGCCAGGCGAGCTGCGGGCTGAACGCTGCCAGCACAATGGGAACAGCCACAGCGAGTGACAAGCCGGCCCAGATGGCTATCTTGCGGGCCTGGCTCACCGCTTCACACCTCTCGTCTGAAGTCAGGCAGGCTTCAGAACGAAGTGCGCGCTAAGGGTTTTGTCGCTCGCGCTTTTCATCACCGGTCGCAGGAACACGGTTTCAAACTCGCCGCTGTCATAAGCGAGGTGGCCGTGAGGCTGACCGAAGGCGGGCACGATCTGCGGCATGTCCAACTGGAACTCGCCTCTCTCGTTGGTGAGTGTCGCCCCATGACTTTGGGGATCGCTTTCATAGCCTTCTGTGGTATGGGCCCAAATTTGGATCCGCTGGCCGGCGAGAGGCGCGCCGTCGCCTGCTCGGCGCACCGTGCCGGTCATCAAAAAGCCGCCACCGCCAATGCGCTTCACAATGGGCGCTCCTGGCTGGTAGTTGTTGGATCCGCCCCGCATGGAGCGTGTCGCGGCCAGCCCATTGGCACTGGCAGGCACAATCAGCCCGGAGGCGGCAAGCGCGCCTCCTGCGGCTAGGAGAGAACGGCGGTTCAGAAGAAGCTTCGTCATCAAATCAACTCCTATCGACTGGTGGGTGGTCGGTCGGGTTTATGAGACACAGGATTCAAAAAATACGGACCTCCTACATGGGTGTCCAGTCACGTTCTGGCAAGCGCAAGCTGGACTTTTCTCGCCCTCACGCACAAATAAGTGAGCCGCACGCAGGAGGAAACAGCATGGCACCCCCTTTAGGACGCCTGGTCATCTACACCAGAAAGATCGAGGAGATGACCGCGTTCTATTGCAAACACTTCGGGTTCGAGGCGGTGCGCCGGGACGGCGACCGCATCACCGAGCTGAAGGCAAAAGAGCACGGATTATCCCTGCTTCTCCACCCGGCGGCCAAAGGGCAGACGGAAGGTCAGGCCCTGGTGAAGCTGGTGTTCGACGTTGAGGACATCGCCGCCTTTTGCCAGAAAACCAAGACCAACGGCCTGATTTTCGGCAAAATCCATCAAGCGGACGGTTATCAGTTTGCCAACGCCAAGGACCCGTCCAAGAACTCGATCCAGGTCTCCAGCCGGGCCTTTGCGGCTTAGAAAATGAAGTAGTCCGACGTTAGGTCGTCCATCTGGATGCCGGCGATTTTGATTTGATTGTCCCGGCCTGTGTAGATCACCGTATCAGCGCCAACCTGCTCCATCCGGCGAGGGCCGCCGTCGATGAGATCCTCGTAGTTCCGAACAGGCGTTTGGCTCAGGTCAAAGGTATAGTCGCCCTGCGAAATGCCCAGCACCACGTCCCGTTCACCTCTGAAGTCGTGATCGAACACAAAGACGTCAGCTCCCCAACCTCCTATATACTCATTGTCCCCACGGCCATCGATTATCACATCGTCGTGTGAGCTTCCGTAGATGTTCTCGATGTTGCTGATCTCTACCTTAGGATCACCTTGCGATGCGCCCATGTGGCGGATCTCACCATTGGCCAGGTCAAACACAAGGGGCGCACTCTGCGGTCCTTGCGAAGGCACGCCGAAAAAGCTCAGCGTATCAATTCCGGCGCCGCCGTCGATTTGCCCATCAACCACCGCGTCGATCGAAACAAGGTCGTCACCGCCATTGGTCTCAACATCATACTCGGTGCCCCGAACAAAGAGCTCTTCGTCCTCATCGCTGCCAATGAATGTATTGCGATGTCCGTACATGTGGGCTTTTTCGAAGTTCAGGTAGGTATCCCCATCAGCGATGCCGCCAATGCCGCGCCCGTTCATGAGGTCGATGGTCACATCGTCGTGCCAGACCAAAAACAGCTGATCACGTCCAGCCCCGCCATCGAGAAAGTCCGCACCGTCTGAAATGACCACCTGATCTATGCCATCGCCTTTCAGGATCTTGTTCTTGGCGCTGCTGCCAACAACATAGTCGTTAAAGGCGGTGCCGATCACATTCTCAACCGAGGAATACCGATCACCTTCGGCCAATCCGCCGTAGCCTTTACCGCCTTCCAAGTCGACAGTGACACCCTTATAGGATGCGCCATTAGAGGGTGTTCCCTGATTGCTATAGTTGACCGTATCGCTGCCGGCGCCGCCGAAGAAGAGGTCAGCACCAAGGCTGCCCCACATCATATCGTTGCCGTCCCCTCCGTCGAACTCATCATCAAGGAAGGTGCCATGGAACACATCCCAATCGTCCTGCCAGATGGGCGGCAAGAGGAAACCGTCGATTTTGGGGCCAAAAAGTCCGTAGGTGAATGAGAATTTCATGGGTCTTGGGCTCGCTCTTCTTGTTGTTCTTTGCTCATGGCAAATGCCACGCTTGGCGCGCTTGATCGCACGCGAGAGCCTGCGGCGGTATGATTTGCATCACACCTTTGGTGGCGTTGTGGGTGGGAGTGCATCTCGCGTTCCTGCGAACGCAGGAACCTTCTCAGCAAGTGACAGAGATAGAGCTATGGGCCCTCGCGTGGGCAAGGGCGCGGGGTTAGCCGACCGCGTCCTTGCGAAAGCGAGGACCTTATCAGCCAAAGAGCATGTATGAGCTTAAGCCGCGTTCCAGCCCATCACGGACTTCACTTCCAGATATTCCTCAATACCCGCCTCGCCCCATTCGCGCCCGTTGCCGGACTGTTTGGTGCCGCCGAACGGCGCCTTGGGGTCGGCCACCGCCATGTTGATGTGCACCATCCCGGCGTTCAGCTTCCGGGCGACCTTCTGCGCCCGGGCATGATCGCCGCTGGACACATAGCCCGCCAAGCCGAACGGAGTGTCGTTGGCAATGCGGATCGCATCGGCCTCATCTTCATAACCGATGATCGCCAGCACCGGCCCGAAGATCTCTTCCTGGGCAATGGTCATCTCAGGCGTCACCTCCGCAAACACCGTGGGCTTGACGTAGAACCCTTTCCCCAGCGCATCTGGTCTCTCCGGACCGCCAGTGACGACTGTGGCGCCCTCATCTATCCCAGAACGGATATAGCTCTGGATCTTCTCCCACTGACGCTCAGAGACAACAGGACCCAGCTGGGTCTCTTCATCAGACGGCGCACCAACGATCAGCGCCTCAGCCACCTCTTTGGCCCGGGCCGCCGCCTCGTCCATCTTGGAGTGGGGCACGAGCATGCGGGTGGGCGAATTACAGGACTGGCCGGAATTGCGCATGCACAAAGTCACGCCCGCCTTCACCTGAGCCTCAAAGTCGCAATCTTCCAGCAGGATGTTCGCCGACTTGCCGCCCAGCTCCTGACCCACGCGCTTCACCGTGGGGGCAGCCTTGATGGCCACATCAATGCCGGCGCCCGTGGATCCGGTAAAGGAGATGGCATCGATCCCCGGATGAGAGGCCATGGCGGTGCCGACGCCGGGTCCGTCACCGTTCACCAGATTGAACACACCCTTCGGCACACCGGCTTCATCCAGGATCTCAGCAATCAGCAAAGCCGACAGGGGAGCCACCTCTGACGGCTTCAGCACCATGGTGCAGCCCGCCGCCAACGCGCCGGCCACCTTGCAGGAGATCTGGTTGGACGGCCAATTCCAGGGCGTGATCATGCCGATCACCCCAATCGGCTCACGCACGATGGCGGTTGGCCCCATATCCTCATGAAACTTGAAATGCTCCAGAAGCCCGTGCGCGGTTTTGTAGTGCCCCATGCCCGCACCCGCCTGGAACCGGGTCGCAAAGGAGATCGGCGCCCCCATCTCGCGGGAGATCGTCTCACCCATCTCAGTGAACCGGCTCTTATAGACGTTGATCACCTCGCTCAATAGTTCGCGGCGCTCGGCGACCGACGTCTGAGAGTAGCTCTCAAACGCCGCCCGTGCAGCGACAACGGCCCGGTCCAGATCATCCGCCGTTCCCAGCGCAACCTGGCAAATCGGTTCCTCGGTTGCCGGGTTGACCACGTCAAGCGTGCGCTCGGCGTTGGCCGGCATCCATTCGCCGTCAATGAAGAACGAACCTGCCCGATCCGATATCTGTGCTGCACGTGGCATCAAGGTGCTCCGTTTCTAGTTTGCCCGACATTGATCAATCGTTTGACCGCCCTCAATGAGCATAATCATATCGCCCTTGCCCCTCAGCTCATTGAAGCCGTCGCTGTAGCTGAAACCCGAACCGGACGGTTGCGCCGGCACCCGGATCTGGGGCCCGCTATCATGGGTGTAAACGGCGAAGTCCTGACGGTTGTCTTCCACAAAGGTCACGTTCAAAGGAATGCCCTCATTGCAGGAATAGGCCACCTGGCGCCGCCTTTGCCGGGGCTGCTGCGGCTGCTGGGGTTGGTTGTTGCCTTGCAGCGAGGCGCGGTAGTTGGCGCACGTATCGAACGTGCCGTTAAAGGGCCGGTTGGTAGAGCAGATGATCCCGCCCCACTGGTAGCCGCGCCGTCCGCCCCGGTACTGGATCTGGAACCAGGGATAGCCGTTCATCATCACGCCCGTATTGCGAACCACGGTGAGAGGCTCAAACTCACGCAAGGATGTCAGCTTGCGGTAGTTCATGCCGGGCCCGCCGCGCACAATGCCGCCGCCTGAGGCCGCGCGCACGGGAAACCCGCCGCCCTGGCTTGACCCCTGTTGGGACGCCGGTCTGAGGAAGCGGTTGTTCACCCAGCCTTGAATGTTGCGTCCCCGGTCGTTGCCGCGAATGAAGGTCCAGTTGCCTTCAACGGCCTCGATGTTCATCCCACACTGACCGGGCGCCAGGGAGCCCAGAATGCGGGCACGGGAAAACGGTTGCGAGCGCACATTAAGCCGATCACCTTGAGATACCCCGCTCACGCACGCCGGACCCGATCCGGTATACCGCGCCTCCGCCTCACCGGCGATCAGGCTTACGCCCAACACCGCCGCGCCCACATAGATCCGTTTCGTTGAAGTCCCCATCCCGCTTTCCTCCCTGTCTTTGAAGTCGGTTCTTGGTTTTGTACGCACGGCGCCTTGATTAGGCTCATCGCGCCGGGCTTGCAAGATGCTATAAAACACAGAGCCTTAGCCGCCCCTATGAGGAAACGCACAATGGCAGATAGCCTGCTCGCCGCAATGCACGAAAACCCTCCCCTCATCATGGACGGGGCCATGGGCACCGAACTGGATCGCCGCGGCACCAGCATCGCTAGCACCGACTGGGTGGCCTCAACTCTCGGTGCCCCCGAAGACGTCGCCTCCATCCATAAGAGCTACACACAAGCCGGCGCTCAGCTTCATATCGCCAACACCTTCGCTACGGGCCGCCATGTGCTGGCCGAGGTAGGTCTGGCGGACCGATTCGAAGAGCTGAACCGGGATGCCGTTGTCCAGTGCCGAGCATCCGTTGAGGGCGCCGGCGACAGGCCCTTCTGGATCGCCGGGTCCATCTCCACCTACATGATCGGCAGCGACAGGGGCAGATTGCCGGCTCACGGCGAGCTCCTGCAAAACGCCAGCGACCAGGCGGCGATCCTGGCCGATGAAGGCTGCCATATGATCGTTCTGGAAATGCTGCATGATGTGGAGACCAGCAGCTGCCTGATGGAAGCAGCCGCCACCACCGGCCTGCCCGTCTCCGTCGGGCTTACGGTTGTCTTCGATGAAGACCGCCGCCCGGTGATGAGAGGCCTGAAAACGGGCAGCGGCTCAGGGCAACTGTCTCTGGAAGAAGCGCTGCCGCCCCTCCTCTCCCAAATGGAGGGCGATTATCCCTGGATCCTCACCGTGATGCATTCCGATCTGGACGAAACCGACGCGGCGCTTGAGCTGGTGCATGCCCATTGGGACGGGCCCATCGGGGTTTATCCAAATTCAGGCAAATTCACCGATGGCTATGGCTGGGACCACCGGGCCATCTGCACACCCCAAGAGTTCACCGAACATGCCAACGCCTGGGCGGTCGCAGGCGCCGGCTTTATTGGCGGCTGCTGCGGCATCGGCCCAGATCACATCCACGCCTTCGCCAAGGCGCGCAGCGTCTAGGAATAGACCAGCGTGCCGTCTTCCAAATCGGCCGCCGGGATCTCGTCCTTCTCCTTGGTGTAGTCCTGGCTGAAGATCCACGGCTGGCGGTCACCCTGCTTGGGCATTTTGTGCATGGAGCGCATGAGATAGCCCGCGTTAAAGTTCTCCGGCGAAATCAAGGGCAGCTCGGGCATGTCCTCATCTTCTGCCCGCAAGCCCGGCATCACCACAGATGCCCCTTGGGCGTCCATGTGATTGAGCAAGCGGCAGACAAAGCCGGACACAAGATCGGCCCGCAAGGTCCAGCTGTTGCGCAAATAGCCGAACACCCAGGCGAGGTTCGGAACGCCGGAGAAGAGGATACCCCGGTGCGCCCAACAGTTTTCAAAGGCGAGCGGGGTTCCATCAATCTCAAAGGCAATGTCCCCCAAGACGCTCAAATCAAATCCGGTGGCCGAGACGATGATATCGGCCTCTAAGCTCTTGCCGGATTTCAGCTGGATGCCGGTTTCGGTGAGGTTTTCAATCTCGTCGGTCTCAACGGAGGCTTTGCCGGCGCGGATCGCCTTGAACAAGTCGCCATCCGGGATCAACGCAAGCCGCTGGCGCCAGGGCCGATAGCGCGGGGTGAAGTGGGTGTCGATATCATAGTCTTCGCCCAGATAGGCCCGGGCGCCGGCCAAGAGATCGGCCTTCAACCCATCTGGCTCTTCAAACGAGCGCTGGGTGATCAGTGCGCTCTCATGCAGATACTTCCGGCGCATGATCTCATGGGTCCACTCGTCCGGCACATCCAGCACGCGCAGCTGTTCGGCGAGCTCATCCACCTTGGGCCGCGCATAGAAGTAGGTGGGCGAGCGCTGCAGCATGGTCACATGGTCAGCCCCTTCCGCCAGGGCGGGAATAATGGTGGCCGCAGTGGCGCCGGAGCCGATGACCACAACCTTCTTGCCCGTATAGTCCAGATCTTCCGGCCAGCCCTGGGGGTGAACCAACGGACCCTTGAACCGGTCGGCGCCCGGATAGTCGGGCACATAGCCGGTCTGCTTGTAATAGCCCTGGCACATCCAGAGGAAAGCGCACGAGACCTGCCAGCGCTCACCGCTTCCAGCATCCACCACGGTGAGCGTCCAGCGCGCCTTATCGGTTGACCAGACCGCGCTTTCCACCTTCAGACCATTGTGGATGTGCCCACGAAGACCCTGCTCCTCAATGGCCTCATCGAGATACTTCAAGATCTCCTCAGCCGTGGCGATCGGCACCCCGCGCCAGGGTTTCCAGCTGTAGCCGAAGGTGAAGAGATCGCTGTCTGAGCGGATGCCGGGAAACTTGTGGAGCCGCCAGGTGCCACCGAACGCTTCTTGCCGGTCCAGCAACGCAAAGCTCTTGCCCGGGCACTGCTGCTGCAGGTGATACGCCGCATCAATACCGGAAATGCCGGCCCCCACAATGAGCACGTCGAAATGCTTCCCCGCCAGATGATCTGTGGGCTGAGGTTCGGTCTTGGTCAGCATGGCGCCTCGCTGCTTTTGCTCTTTACGGCAAAGGCATCCTGCGGCGCTCACCAAGCCAATTCAAGGGATATCATGCCGCGCCCAGGCGGTAGCCGTGGAGATACTTATAGATGGGCAGGCAGACGTCATAGATCTCCTTCACCCAGTCGGGCACCTTTGAGATGTCCGCATCCTTGCGCGGCTGAGGTTTAAGGCCATCTGAGTTGATGAGGTTCTTATGCCACACCGCCTCTTTGTCGTACCAAAGAACCTCAGAGCGCTCCCCCGGCTCCCAGCTCAGGGCCTCCGGAATGAACGGCTCACCAATGGCCTCACAATAGGCCTTCACAATGCCGTGCGGGTCTTCCAGCAGATCATCGCTGTCGATCACCGGCGGCGGCGCGCCGAGCTCATCGCTCACGCGGTCAAACAGATCGCGCATCTCGATGAAGCCGATCTCCTTCATGACAAAGTGCGGCCAGTTGCGGTGCACCGAGGTCAGCACCTTGGCTGGATCGCGGATCAGGAAGCTGTGGTTAAACGTTCCCAGAAACGCATCAGACCACAGGTGATCAGTGAACTGGGGCATGTCCTTGGAGAAAACAGGGCGCTCTTCAGCCGCCGCTTTCAGCCGGTCATACACCACCTGGAACGTCAGCCCCGGCTGGCGCGGGCTTTCCGCCTCAAGCCGTGGCCACAGCGCATCATCGCCCTGATACCAGCACTCGCCGAACGGCTCATGAAAGCAGGTCATGTCGCCGCGCATGCGCATCATCCACTCAAACGCAGTGGAGGTGGACCGGGGCGTTGCCCAAAGAACATGGATCGGATGCATGGCGCCCTCGCCTAGGATTTAAGGGTGGCCAACAGCCGTCCATGATCGCCGTCAGGCGCCACGCCCAAGGTCTTGAAGATGTTCCAATAGAGCGCAAAGTCTGAGGAGACGATGGGCTTACCCAGCTTGGCCTCCAGTTCAGGCGCGAACGCCAGGGTGCGTTGCGGCAGGCCATCGGCACGGCGGAAGTTCGGCATGCCGTTGACCACGATCGCATCGGCATCCGGCGCCTGCTCCGCCGCATAGGTCATGGAGGCTTCGGCCAAGTCGCCCGGGAAGATCCAGGTACACTCGTTCACCTCCTCCTGGGTGTCGTAAAAGCCCATGTCCACGAAGTTGCCATAGTAGACGAGATCGAACCCGGCCTGCTTTAAGAACCGCGCCACTCCATCGCGCCAATCGGGCCAGAAGTAGACCGAGTTGAGGGCGATCTTCTCCGCCCCCAACTCCCGCAAGCCCTCCACCAGGCACATGCCGGCCATGTGGAACGGGGTTTCGTACTTGTCTTCCAGCTGATCGCAGAAGGCGCGGATGTCATCCGGGGTCGTTCCGTTACAGTGCACCCAGTTGGTGCCCACCTGGCCCACCACATCGGCCCCGGCATTGGACATGCAGTGCACCACGTCTTCGAGCAGGTGAAAGTTCGCCGCCCGCTGTTTCAGCTCATGGGCATAGGTGTCCACATGAAGCAGCCGGCCATGGGCCCCCACCGTATCAGGCGCAATGCGCAGGAAATCAGTTGGCGCCGCATCGAAATCATGGGGCGGGGCGGTAAAGCCAACCTGGTGGGGGAAGAGCTTCTTGGCAGGGTCTGACCAGCGTTCCGGCTTCATGGGGGCATGTCTCCCTTGGGCAAATGCGTCGGCGTCACGCTAGCACCGAAACCTCAAAGCACACATTGCCTTTTGTGCCTCAGAGCCATATCAGTTCTGATATGAGATTACGCAAACGCTGGATCCCCTCCACAAGCGCCCTTCTGGCGTTTGAGAGCGCAGCCCGCAACGGCCATTTCAGCCGCGCGGCCGATGAACTCAACACCTCCCAATCGGCCATCAGCCGCCACATTGCCGGGCTTGAGGATCAGCTCGGCACCAAGCTGTTTGAGCGTAAGGGCGGCAAGGTGGCCCTAAACAGCGCCGGCGAGCGCCTCTATCGCTCGGTGGTTTTGGGCCTGGAAACCATTCAGGCCGCTTCGCTGGACGTGGCCAACGCGCCGGACGATGAGCAATTGGTGATCGCCTGCACCCACGAGATCTCGCACCTTTACATCATGCCGCGCTTTGAAGCCCTGCAGAAGACGGCCGGTCAGCCGATCCGCATCATGACTTTTGATTACGACCACTTCGACACCCTTGCCGATCCGCGCATCGACATGGTGTTCTCCTATCAGGACATGGGCAGTCGGCCCGAACACCGGGCCGTGGCGTTCTCAGAGGCGGTCATGCCGGTGTGCTCGCCTGAGTTCGCCAAGCGCCATCGCGCCACGTTGGCGGAGGGCCCGGCAGCCTGGGGCGAACTGCCCATGCTGGAGCTCATCAAGAGCAACAGAGGCTGGGCCACCTGGGAGACCTGGTTCGCAGCCCATGGGCTGAGGCGCCCGGAGGCGCGGGCTGAGCCCGGCTTTGACAACTACGTCTATATGCTTGAAGCAGCGAGCCAAGGCCGCGGCCTCGCCTTGGGTTGGCGCGGGCTGATCGAGGGCTATCTGGACGCCGGCCGGCTGGTGAGCGCGGGGCCTGACTTTGTGGAGTTCGACCGCCCCTTGCTCGCGGTCTTGACAGAGCGGGCCCAACACCGCTCCATTGCGCAAAACTGCCTGGCGTTCATCAGAGACAATTCCATCTGAACGGGACCGCACGAGAAAAGCCATGAGCCTCACCATCGAACCTGGCGATCCGCGCAGCGCGGAAGCGGGCCTTCTGCTCTTGAAGCTCGATGAAGCGCTCTCGCGCGGCTACTCCCCCGACCAGCAACACGGCCTCTCGATAGACGCCCTGGAAGAGCCTCATGTGCACTTCTTCCTGGCCCACCAGAACGGGCGCGCCGTGGGCTGCGGGGCCGTGGCCCTGTTTGACGGGTTCGGTGAGATCAAGCGTATGTTCGCAGAAGCGGACACGCGGCGCAGCGGCGTCGGCAAGGCTCTGGTGGCGAGGTTTGAGGATGTGGCCCGCAGGCACGAGCGCCCGCTGCTGCGCCTTGAAACCGGGATCTACCAGCACGAAGCACTCCAGTTCTATGAACGCCTAGGCTTCAAACGCCGTCCGGCCTTCGGCGCCTACCTGGACCTGCCGCCCCACACCATTGAGACCAGCATCTTCTTTGAAAAAGCGCTTTGACCGCTAAAGGATACCCCCATGCTCCAGACCGCTCCCCAAGCCCGCCCCTTCGCAGACTTCGTGCTGGCAACCAGCGCGGACCAGATCCCCGACACAGCGCTTGAGCGGGTGCAGGACCTGATCCTCGATCTCATCGGTGTGGGCGCTGCGGCCCGGCACATTGATGCCAGCCGCCTGGGCCGGGAGATGGCCATCCGCCTCTTCAACGCCGGCAGCGATGAGGACCGCGGGCGCATCCTGTTTGACGGCCGCACAGCCAGCCTCGGCGGGGCAGCCTATGCGGGCGCCACACAGATCGATGCCCTGGATGCCCATGACGGCTACAGCCCCTCCAAGGGTCACGCAGGTTGCGGCCTGCTGCCGGGCGTCTTGGCCTTCGCAGAGCACAAGCCTGAGCTGACCGGTCCGGAGTTCCTCGCCACCATGGTGCTGGGCTATGAGATCGCCTGCCGCGCCGGCGTTGCGCTTCACGGCACGGTGCCCGACTACCACACCTCCGGGGCCTGGGTGGCCGTGGCTGTGGCCGCCCTCGGCGTGCGCCTTGCCGGCGGCTCTGAGGACACGCTCCGCCAGGCCATCGGCATTGCCGAATATCACGGCCCCCGCAGCCAGATGATGCGCGAGATCGACAACCCCACCATGCTGCATGACGGCTCCGGCTGGGGCTCCATGGTGGGGGTCACCTCGGCAGAGCTGGCACTCTCCGGATTTGCCGGCGCCCCGGCGCTGACGGTGGAGAGTGATGAGGCGACCACCTACTGGGCCGACCTTGGCCATGACTGGCTGGTGGAGAAGCAGAACATCAAGCTCTTCCCCGTCTGCCGCTGGGCCCATGCGCCAATCCAGGCGGCCTTCAATCTGCGCGATGAGCATGGGCTTGAGCCGGACGATATTGCGGCCATTGAGATCTCCTCATTCCACAACGCCACGAGGCTTGCGCTCGACATCCCTGAGACCACCGGTAAGGCGCAGTACTCCATCTCTTACCCGGTGGCAGCCGCCCTGGTGTTCGGCCAGCTCGGTGCGCGGGAAGTCTCCGGCGAAACCTTCAACGACGGAGACGTCGCCCGTCTGGTGGCGGCCACCTCGGTGAGCGAGTGTGATGAGTGCAACGCCAACTTCCCCGCCGATCGGCTGGGGCGCACGGTGATCGTCACGACGGACGGACGCCGGCTGGATTCAGGGATCGTCCGCGCGCCCGGCGAACACACGAACCCCATCGACCGGGCCGGTTTGATCGAGAAGTTCCACGGGCTGACCGAGCCGGTGTTGGCTAAGGACCGGCGCTTAGAGATTGAGCGGGCGGTGTTTGGGCTGAGGGATCCGGGCGCGAAGCTGAGGGATCTGGCGGAGCTGCTCTACGCGCCGGTGGCGTAGGGCAAAACCCGCGTCCTTGCGAAAGCGAGGACCCTCTTTGCTAAGGGCACGGTAAGAGCTGTGGGCCCTCGCGTTCGCAAGGGCGCGGGAGAGGATGAGGACCCGTTGGGGGACACACGTGGGGCATGTGTCCCCTCCAGATTCCCTCAGGCGTTGGGAATAACGAGCCCGACCCCCCGAAGCCGGTCTACTCTTTGTGGGCGTGATGCCCGAAATACATGAACTCCTTGTCCATCCCCGCCACATCGGCCGCGGCCAGCTTCATGCTTGGCCCATCCAGCGTCTTGTGGCTCTTCTGGCTCTTCACCCACTCATCGGCCGGCGTGAGCGTGGACAAGGTGTAGGTGCTGGTCTCGCCCAGATAGTGGGTGGGGATGACCACCTTCGGCTTGATCTTATCCACAATCGCATTGGCTTGGTCGTAGGAGAGAATGTGCTGAGAGCCATCAACCGGCAGGGTCAACACATCCACCCGCCCAATGGCCTCCCAGAACCCGTCGGCCGGGTTATGCCGGTTGTCGCCCCAGATGAGGGTGCGGATGCCCCCCGTCTCCACCACATAGGTGACCATGTCCATATGGCCCACATTGTTGGGCGGGCAGGCTTCGGCGCCGAACTCTTTGAGCGCATTGGTCCAAGGATACCAGCCCGGCGCCACGCAGGCATGCTTATCGGCAAACCCGGTGATCTTCAGATCGGCAAATTCGAACGTGCCCACCATCCGGTCCAGCACCATGGTGGAGTTGGGCCGGTCGATGGCGTCATGGTCGAAATGGGTGTGGGTCGACATGGTGATGTCCACCCGGGTTTCGGGGAACTTGTACTTGAACCAAAGCCCCCATGCGCCGGATGGGTCATCGCGCCAGGGGTCGAACAGAACGGTGGCCCCGCCGGGCGAGGTGACCTTCAGCGCGCAGTGGCCAAAGAAGTCCATGCCCACTTCGCCGTCAGGGAAGCTGGCGCTCTCCTGCAGCTTGATCACGTGGTTGTTGTTGCCAGACTGCTTCCAATCGGTGGACTGGGCTCCGGCTGGACTGGTGACCAGCGGGCTGGCGGCCGCAGCAACACCGGCAGCACCGGCAGCCATAAACAGCGAGCGTCTTGACAGGCCGGGCCGCATATCGTCAGTGGCGCCATCGATCCTGGTGGGTTTGAGGTCGTCTTTCTTCATCGGCTTGATCTCCCTTATTGCGCCCCGCGTTAAGCTTAGCGGGCAGGAAAACCACCGGTAATATGGGTTCTCTAGTGGGAGAATGTGGGGAAAATCCCCATACTACTGAAGCGACAGGAGATGGCTGCGCAGGTTCACCCCGCGGTGCCTGAGCCCCAGTTTCTTGCGGATATTGTTGCGGTGAAAGTCGATTGTGCTCTTGTCGCGCGACAGAGTGCGGGCAATGTCTTTGGTGCTCTGACCGTTGATCACCATCAGCGCAATCTCCGCCTCTGCGGGGGTGAGCGTCTTCAGCACATCGGCGAGCCGGTTGGCGAACGAGGAGGTCACCTGCTTCAGGTTCGCCTCCACAATCTCCACTAGCGCCTGCTCGGCCGCCTGGCCTGAAAGCTTACGCTTCAGCTTGGACACATGGGGCAACACCAGCCCAGTGATCTGGCGCAGGATCTGATCTTCAAACTCCTGGCGCGAAGTCTCCAGCTTGGAGAGCAGAACGCTGAGCGCCGCATTGGCCTCCTCCAGATCCTGCTCACGCTCCTGGAGATCGCGGTTGGCTTCTGACAGCTGATGGGTGCGCCGGGCCACCCGGTTCTCCAGCTGCTCCAGATGCTCCTGCAGCTGGGCTTCGAGCGTTTCGCGCCGGCTGATCTCCACCAGAAGCGCCAGATCATTCTCGATCAGCTTGCCGAATTCCTGCACCAGTTCCCGGTGCCGGTAGGCGCGCTCATTATCGTAGCTGTCCAGAACACACACCGTGCCGAAGAGGCTGCCGTCCGGCCAGCACAGCGGATAGCCGATATAGAACGACATGCCGTGATCCAGATCCTGATTGTCACACCAGTCGGGGTCCTTATGCGCATCACGCACCACCAGCTCGCCTTTGGTCTGCAGCACCGAATAGCAATAGAGCTTGTCGTTCAGCTCAAAGCTCTGGCCCACCGAGTATGGATTGCCTTCCGTGCGGCTGGAGAGCAGCACCGCATGGTCCGGCATATCGGTCTTCATCACCAGGCTGGACGGCACCCCCACCATCTCCGCGGCAAGGTCCACGATCCGCTGCCATTTGGCCAGGGTGGTCTCAGGGATAGCCGGTTTGTGCAAAATCATGGGCGGCCTCGCTCACGCACAACTGCCTGGAGAGTGTAGCGGCAGTCGCGCCTTCGAGCAAAGGGTCAGCCAATCCGAGTAACGCACTGGCCGCATTGAGTAATAAAAAATAGGAAATATATCTTGACATATGGAGATATGTTCACTATATGTTCCCTATCAAACATCACCCGAAGGATCCCATCATGACCAGCACACTCACCCCGTTCACGTCTCTCTTCGCCCTTTGGCTCTGGCTCTGCCAAGCGGTTGGAGAGCGCTGGAAAGCGGTAAGATTGGGGTCAATTTACCGGGCGCCGGAAAACCGTTATGATCGCGAATCACCTGAAATAACGACGAGGATCAGGCCCATGCATCGGATCGGGATTGTCCCTTTTGACATCAAGAACCAGCTCACCGCCCTGCTGTTCGTCACATCAATGACCCGCGGCCGCTGGATATTGCCTAAAGGGCTGGCAAAATCGAAGGAAAGCCATAGCGACACCTGCCATCGGGAAGGCTTCGAGGAAGCTGGCGTGCGCGGCGAGGTGATGAAGGATTATCCGATCACCGTTCTCATCAGCAAGACAACCGATAGCGGAATGCAGCGTATCCCCGTCACGTACTATCCGTATCTGGTGACCAAGCAGGAGAACAGCTGGCCTGAGGCGGACCGGCGCCAACGACACTGGACCTTAATCCAAGATGCCGCGAAGGTTGCCTACAGGGACGATTTCCTTGGCCTGATCAAACAGTTCCAAGACCTGGAACCGTGGATCAGAGAAGCTGCAGAACCCCATAAATCGTAGCGGCCAGAGCGGCCGAGGCAGGCACAGTGATCACCCATGCCGCAGCGATGGAGAACACAAACCTCCGGCGCACCAGCCGCCGCTTCCCGCGCACATTGGCGCTGTTGAACGCATCTTCTGCCGTATGGTTCAGCTTGTGTCCTGGGCGCAGTTTTCGCCGGTTCGGGTTCTCCGCAAACTCACGCAGGAAGCCAACACCAAACACCGCGCCCACGGCAATGTGGGTGGAGCTCACCGGCAAGCCCAGCGTCGTTGCGATCAACACCGTTATGGCTGAGGACAGGGCCACACAGTAAGCGCGCGGCGAGTTCAGCCGGGTGATCTTTTCGCCGACCACCGTAATCAGCTTGGGTCCGAACAAGCCAAGGCCAAGGGCGATCCCAAAGGCGCCGATCATCATCACCCACAGAGGAATGGTCACCTTCGCCGCGATGCCCGCATCTTGTTGCACCGTGGAGACGATCGCGGCCAGCGGTCCCACCGCATTGGCCACATCATTGGCCCCGTGCGCAAACGACAAGAGCGCGACTCCGATAATAAGCGGCAAATTGAAGAGCCCGTAGATGTCCTTCTTGCGGTTTTCCAGATGTTGGATCTTTTTGCCGATATATGGCTTGGACAGGATATAGGAGACGAGAAAGGCCGCACCGGAGAACAGCACGATCTCGCTCATGGAAGGCCGCCAGATCTTCTTCAAACCCTTCATGGCCATGTAGGCGGCAAACGCCGCTGCCATCAACGCGATCAGCATGGGCACCCAACGCCCGGCCGCTTCCCGACGGTCAGTGACGTTCAGCACTTTGACCTTGATGAAGTACAAAAGCGCCGCCGCCACAGCAGCGCCGAAGACGGGCGAGATGACCCAGCTTGCTGCGATCTTGGCCATGGTTGGCCAGTTGACGAGCGCCACGCCAGCCGCGGCGACACCGGCGCCCAGTACGCCGCCGACGATTGAGTGTGTGGTGGAGACCGGGGCATTGAGAATGGTGGCGAGGTTGATCCAAAGGGCAGCGGCCAACAGGGCGCTGAGCATGAGCAGGCGGAAATCGTGCACACTGATGTCTTCACCAGGCGAGATGATACCCTTGGAGACGGTTTTCACCACATCGCCCCCGGCCAAAAGCGCACCGGCGCTTTCGCAAATGGCTGCAATGATCACGGCAGCCGCAACGGTCAGCACCTTTCCGCCAACCGCGGGGCCCATATTGTTGGCCACATCGTTGGCGCCAATGTTCAGCGCCATATACCCGCCGACCACCGCGGCGATGACGATCATCACCGTTTCTTCGCCAACAGAGATAACGCCGCTGCCTACGTAAGCGGCAACGAACGCCAGGAACATTATGGAAAGGGCAACGGGAACAATGGCGCTGCGCGCCTTCAGAACTTGGGTCTGGCTGAAGTCGAGGCGCCGCAGATCATTGATGTAGCGGTACTCAGGCTTCTTCTTGGCAGTGGCCATAAGGCGTCAGTCGTCAGTCGTGGTGGATCGCAAGCGATCCTTCAGAATTGACGGAAGATATCAGATGGCACGCTGAGTCCGCACCTTGTAATCCGATCTATCCCCAAGAAGCAAAACGCGCGGGGGATGCTGTTCCGCGTCCTTGCGAAAGCGAGGACCTTCTCAGCCAAGGGAAAGAAGCGGGCTATGGGCCCTCGCGTGCGCAAGGGCGCGGGGGATGTTGTTCCGCGTCCTTGCGAAAGCGAGGACCTTCTCAGCCAAGGGAAAGAAGCGGGCTATGGGCCCTCGCG
>JBCDIP010000004.1:0-23281 GCA_038748855.1 Pseudomonadota bacterium | reverse complement strand
GTCGGCCCCGACCAGCTGCACGGGTTCGAGAAGCGCCTGACCAGCGATCTCTACCCCTCAGATTTTGAATGGACAGCCGACTGGGAAGCAACCGGCTTCAAAGGGGCGACCGACATCCGCATGCTCACCCGCTCAGGTGTCTGCGCCCGATCCGTGCAGATTGATTATGATGATGAGGTGACCCACCGGGCGGTGCGGGAAATCTATGACGTGGCCCGCTCGCCTGATGGGCGGCCCCTCTTCCTCCATGTGTCCTACACACACCCGCACGATCCTTACCTGTGCAAGCGCACGCATTGGGAGCGCTATGACGGGCTTGAGGTACCGCCGCCTCGGGTGGGTTTCCTAGGTGAAGGCGAAGCGGACCCGCACAGTCTGCGCGTGATGAAGCAGCATGGGCTCGCCGATGCTGAGGTACCGGACGATGTCATCATGCGTGCGCGCAGAGCTTATTACGGCTCGGTCAGCTATATCGATGATCAGGTGGGCGCCCTGCTTGAGGCCCTGAGCGCCTCAGGGTTGGCGGACAACACGGTGATCATCTTCTCCTCAGACCATGGTGAGATGCTGGGCGAGCGCGGCTTGTGGCTCAAGAAGACCTTTTTTGACCAGGCCTTGCGCGTTCCATTGATCATCCACGCACCAGGAAGGTTCAAGCCGGGCAGAGTGCGCGAGTTTGCCTCCCTGCTGGATCTTCTGCCCACCTGCGCGAGCTTGGGCAGTGACGGAACCTGGGACGCAGCGGTAGAGCCGTTGGATGGCGCCGATCTCACGCCCTATCTGGAAAATGGGAGCGCAGAGCCTGAACGTCCGGTCTATGCTGAGCTTCTGTGTGAGGGCATTCTGGCGCCCATCTTCATGATACGCCGCGGTCGTTTCAAGTTTCTCACCAGTAAGGGCGATCCCGATCAGCTTTACGATCTGGAGGCTGACCCGGACGAGACGGTAAACTTGGCAGAAGAGGTCGAACACGCTGAAACTGTTGCAGCCTTTCACAAAGAGGTTGAGGAGAAGTGGGACAGCGATGCCCTCGCAGCGGAGATCCGTCTCAGCCAGAAGCGCCGCCTCTTCGTTAAGCGCGCTCATGCCAAGGGCGCGAAACCGGCCTGGGACCACCTGCCGGAGGCCGGCGATGACCCGAACTGGTATCGCGGCGGGCAAAACTATAATGACTGGGCATTCTCTTATTTGCCCGATGAGCGCGACAACTGAGCCAGCGCGGTTTCTGAACCTCGGCTGAAACTCACGCTCACATTTCATTCAAAGGCAAGTGAGTATAGACGCTCACCTACCCCAGAGAGGGTGCAATAACAAAGGAAAGAACGCACCAATGAAAACCCTCAACCTCACTCTCGTTGCCGCGGTTGCGGCTTTGTGTTTGCCGGCTCTGACCTCGTCGGCTTCTGCATACCAGTGCAAACGCATTTCGACCCAAGTTAAAGTCCACGCCCCGACCAAGGCAGCCTCTCAGGCACAGTCGAAGAAATCCTGGACGATCAAAGTTAAAAACAGCCGTGGCCTCGCCTGGTCTGTTTGGAACATCGCCAAGGCCAAGAAGGTGAACTGCGCGAAAGCCGGCCAGCGTTGGGTCTGCATCGCCAAGGCCAAGCCTTGCAAATACGTGGTTGGCTAATACGTCCGACCCTGTCGTTCCAGCGTCCTGCACTTCGGTGCAGGGCGCCTTTTTTATCTTTGGGTCGCCGCAGTTAGAACACCGGCACCGATGAGAAAGCCGGCTCCTGCGCTGTTCACCCGGCGCAGCGTTTCCGGACGCCGGAACCGCTCGCGCAGATGACCGGCCAAGATGGCCCATATGGCGGCACCTAATGCGGCCAGAACCAGGAAGGTCAGCTCCAGGATGACGAACTGCGGCACCACCGGTTGAGACGGGTTCACGAACTGCGGCACAAAGGCCACGAAGAACACGATGCTCTTCGGATTGAGTGCGGTCACGATGTAAGCGTTCCAGAACATTGCCCGGTTGCTGCTGCTGGCGGAGGTTTGCTCCAAGTCGGCAAGCTCCGGCTTTGCACGCCACAGGTTGATGCCGAGCCATACCAAGTAGGCGGCGCCAGCCAACTTCAAGACGGTGAACAAGGTGGCGGATGCGGCGAGCACGGCGCCTGCGCCCATCAGGGAGGCGGTCATGGCCGTAAAGTCTCCGAGCGTCACGCCCGGCACCGTAGCCCAAGCCGTTTGCTTGCCGCGGCCCAGGGCATAGCTCACCACAAGCATGACCGTGGGCCCCGGCACCGCCAGTAACACACCGCTCGCCACGACAAATGCAATCCAGACTTCAACCGACATAGATCCATGATCTCCGCTGCACTCAAGGAGTAACTAAAGACCCCGTGCGAATGAACTTGCAAGGCTAATTGTTGGTTTCCGCAGAGCTGAGCTCGCCCAGGACATCCAGCAGCCAAGACCAGTCCGTGCCGGCTGCTTCGTTGGTGATCAAATAGGTTGGCCGGTTGAACACCGGCGCATCAGCCACCAGGTGCAAGTCGCCGCTTGCCAGATGGGGCGCCCAAGCCCTTCCGGCAGATAGGCTGACCCTTCATGCTCCAAAAGATGATCGAGGGCCCACACCGCAGAACCGAAGGTGACCTTTGCCGTATCTGCATCGGCATAAGCTGCTGCGTGCCGGCGCCCGAAATCATCGCCCAGGTCCACATACACATAGGCCGGATCAAATCGCATGGGACTGTTCATTCGGTCGGACACCAGGACCAGGGTCTCCGGTGCCAGTGCGTGCACCGTCTGATTGTCATGGGCGGAGGGGCTGTAGGTGAGCGCGGCGTCCACAAGACCTGTACCCAGCCAGCGGTCCAACTCCACCTGCTCGCCGGGCCAGGCTGAGAGGGCAAGTGATGTGCGGTCCCGGTAGAGCGCGCCGAACAGAGGTTTGCCGAGCTGTGGCCAGAGGTCCATGTGACAGCCAATCCGGCACACTGCCTCAATACCGTCCGGCAGGGACGTTTCTTGCCGCGCCTGATGCCAGAGCTCAAGCATGGCATCAGCAGACCTTTTGAATTTGCGGCCGGAGGAGGTGAGCGAAGCGCCGGACTTCTGGCGGTGGACGAGCACCTGCCCAAGCTCATCCTCCAGCGCCTTGAGCCGGGCTGTCACCGTGGATTGGGTCACATTGAGCCGCTCAGAAGCACGCACCAGACTGCCCGTTTCCACAATGGCCAAGAAGGTACGCAATATGGTGATGTTCATGAAACCAAGGCTCTCTACAGTTCGATAAAATCGAACATTTACTCCAAAATATTTCGTTTCACAAATAGATGCTTGTTTGCGATCTTTTTTCACCAAACCGGCTTTGCGGCGCAGCAGTGAGGGTAAACGCACATGAAGTTTCAACTGGCACTCAACCTGGAACGCACCGACGATACGATCAGCATGGAGGCCGTGCGCGACCACACTTTGGAGATGGTACAGATGGCCGACAGAGCCGGCTTCAGCGTGGTGTGGTCGGCAGAGCATCATGCGCTTGAGATGACAATCGCGCCGAACCCGTTTCAGATCCTCACTTGGCTTGCGCCCCACACGGAGCGCATCCGGCTGGGCACAGCGGTTGCCGTTGCGCCGTACTGGGACCCAATCAGCCTGGCAGGGGAAGCCGCCTTCACCGACCTGATCAGCAACGGCCGGCTGGAGTTCGGTATCGGTTCAGGCGCCTACCAACGGGAGTTTGACCGGATGCACCCGGGCCTGAAGCAAAGCGATGCCTGGCGCTACATGCATGAACTGTTGCCGGCTGTGAAGGCGCTTTGGGAGGGCGACTATGAGCATAACGGGGAGTTTTGGTCGTTCCCCACCTCCACCTCCGTACCAAAGCCATTGCAAAAGCCTCACCCGCCTATCTGGGTGGCGGCGCGGGCCCCGATCACCTACGATTACGCAGTGGCCAACGAATGCAACATCATGGCCTGGCCTCTAACCCGCGATATGAGCGAAGCAGAGCTCTACATGCAACGGCTGGAGGACGCTCTTGAAGCCAATCCAGGAAAACCGCGCCCGACCATGGCCATGATGCGCCACACCCAAGTCTACGCCAATGAGCAAGACCGCGCGGCCGCGATCGCCAGCATCCAAACGTTGCTGGGCAAGTTCGAGAACCTCTTCAGGAACCTGGGCGATGTGGAAAATGGGTTCCCGAAAGAGATCCCCCTCAGCGAGTTGGAGAACCGTAATGAGTACAGCGCCGAGATGCTGGAAACCAACCTGATGTTTGGCTCGCCCGATCAAGTGATTGAGAAGCTCAAACTCTATGAAGCCATGGGCGTGGATGAATTCATCTACTATGGCTCAATGGGTCTGGACCATGATCAACAAAAGCGCTCCCTGGCGCTCTTCTGCGATGAAGTGCTTCCGGCCTTTAGCCAGTCTTTAGCGGCCTAGCCACACTCACGGGCCGGGCCGGGTCAATCTCCAAGCTGCAATCACCGAGGCCAGGCTTACGGGCGCGAACGCAATGAACACCCAGAAGGCAGCACTCTTAGCCGCCTGCTCTGAGGCGCCATCGGCAAACCCGGCCGCATTGGCCACAATGCCGGCAGCGGCCGCCCCGAGAGCAAACGAAATCTGTTGGGTCGTGGGTATGGAGGACGCGGTCACATCCTTCTCAGCTTCAGGCGCGGCTGCCACCAGGCGGCGCACCACGAACCCGTGCATCATGCCGAAGCCTGCACCCTGCCCCGCCCCGCAGAGCACCACCAACCATAGATGGCCGCTGGGCATTGCAAAGGCCAGACATACGCTGCTGAGCGCGACACACAAGGTTCCAGCGCGGATAAGGCCTGGCTCTGCACGCGGAGGCGCATTGGAGAAAAAGATGGCAGCCACGCCCCACGCCACTGCCTCCAGCGCCACCACATATCCAGCCTGGAGCGGCGTGATCGCATATAGGGTCTCCAGCAAGATGGGGCCGAACACAAGAAACGACATGGTGGCCGCGGCGGCTGAGAAAATCATGAAAAGGCCAATGCCGGTCTTTGAGCTCAGATCGGTCGTCACGGAGGGGTACATGTGGCTCTCCGTCCGAACCTTGTCCAAGCGCAAGAATGCAAAGAGCAACCCCAAACCAACAAAGCAAAGAAACGGCGATCGAAGTGGGTCAACCGCAGCACCTGCCAGGGAAACGCACAGTATGGCTGCGCTCAGAACAACCAACCGCAAGGCGGGAATGCGGGCTGATGTGGAACGCTCCTCGTCAACGTCTTTCGACAACATGAGCAGTGCCAGGATCACAAAAACCAACGCTTGGGCACCAAAGGCCCAGTATCCGAAGCGCCATAAGCCCAGCGTGGAGAAACTGCCGCCGATCAATGGCCCACAGAAAGCCGAAGTGCTCCACACCACGGAAATGGCCGCCATCAGGCGGGGCATTAGATCATCGGGAAAGATCCGCGCCAGCGCTATGTACGCCAGAGCCAGCAGGCTGCCGCCGCCCAGCCCTTGCAGGAAGCGCCCGGCCAGGACGATTTCCATCTGCCAGGCCAATGCGCAAACTGCACTGCCGAAGCAGTATAGGCTCGCCGATGCGGCAAACCCGGACCGCAAGCTAAGCCGTTGGCTCACCAGCCCGGCCGAAGCTCCCGCAAGGATGGACCCCAACAGGTACAGCGTGAACGCCCAGGAGATGAGATGAGCCCCGCCAAGTTCCGAAACGGCACTGGGCAAAGTTGTGGCCGCCAGCATACTGTTGGCCGCATGCAGCCACACTGCAAAACAAAGCAAGATAAATCGAGGAAACAGTCTGGAGCCCAACAGGCCCGCCCAGCTATCCTCTATGGCGACGCGGTCATTCATGAGACGAAGCCTCGTTACACAATAAATAAAATAACTAAATTGTTTTCTAATTACAAGCGCTGCAAAGAGAGGAATCTGTCATGGTGAAACTGTCCGGCGGCCAAGCGGCCATAGAAGCGCTTAAGGCTGAAGGGGTTGGCCATGTGTTCGGCCTCATAGGGTCGGCCACAATGGAGATGTTCGACGCGCTTTATGACGCCGACACCATCAGCTTCATCGGCGTTCACGATGAGCGCACAGGCACCCACATGGCCGACGGCTATGCCAGAGCCACCGGACGCGCCGGTGTGATCCTGGCCGGCCAGAACGGGCCGGGCGCCACCAACCTGGTCACCGGTCTCGCCCAAGCCAAAGCTGCCTTCTCGCCTGTGGTCTCCATCGCTGGTGCATTGTCATCAGGCCATGTGTACCGAGATGCCTTCCAGGAAGTGGACCAGCAGGCGCTCTTCGTCCCGATCACCAAGAAGACCTGGACCGTGACCCAAACCGAGCGGGTCCCGGAAATGTTCCGTGAGGCTTTCCGCGTCGCCTTGAGCCCAAGGCGCGGGCCGGTGCAGATCAATCTGCCGCGCGATGTCTTATAGGGACAAGCGGAATTCGATGACTTTCAGGCACCCGAACACTACCGCGCCCATGATGTCCCCGCTGCGGCGCAAGAGCGGATCGAGCACGCGGCCACCCTGCTCATGAAGGCCTCTCGGCCCGTCATCGTAACCGGAGGAGGCATAAAGAACACTGGTGGCCATGCTCAGGCTTTGGCGCTGGCAGAACATCTCAATGCTCCGATCGTTACAGCACCCGGCCATGGCGATGCGATCCCGTTCAGCCACCCCTTGAACGCAGGTCAGATGGGCCCACGCGGCAACCCGGTGGCCTCCCGGCTTGTCAAAGAGGCTGATGTCATCTTGGCGCTGGGCACCCGCCTCGGGTTCAACTCAACCTTCTATTCCTATGACAACATCAACAAAGACGCAGACATTATCCAGGTGGAACTGGAGCCCACCGCAATCGGACGCTACTTCCCCATCGCCATAGGCATCTGGGCAGATGCGGCGACCGCCGCGGACCAGCTGCGCGCAGCGCTGGGCACACTTGAGGCCAAAGCGGAGGTCGAAGCCTGGACAAGCGCTCTGAAGAGTGAGCGCACCGCCTATCTGGAGAAGCGCGATGCGGAAGCCAACACCACCGACCAGCCGATCCAACCTTCCGGCTTGTTCAAGGAATTGCGCGCAGTCCTGCCGGAAGATGCCGCTGTCACAATGGATGCCGGCACGCTTTGCCTCCAGGCCACAGACGCTTTGAACTACCACCAACCGCCTTCGCTGTTCACACCACTTGATTTCGGGCTGGTGGGTTTCTCCTTTGCCTGCGGCCTCGGCATTAAGGTCGGTCGCCCTGAGCGGAGCGTGGTCAGCCTCATGGGTGATGGCGGCTTTGGCATGACACTCTCAGAGCTGAGCACCGCGGTGGATCATGGCATCAACACGGTAACCATCGTGATGAACAACCAATGCTGGGGTGCGGAGAAGGCCTATCAACGCGACTTCTTTGGCGAGCGCTATATCGGCGCTGATATTTCAAGTCCACCCTTTGACAAGGTGGCCGAGCTCTACGGCGCCGCAGGGTTTAAGGCCGATACGCTCAGCCAAGTGGGCGAGGCGGTAGACGCCGCGCTGTCTTGCGGGAAGCCGGCCGTGGTGGACATTGCGGTAGACCCTGCCGCGCTCTACAGCTTCAGAAGGGACAGCTTTGTGCACCGGGCTAAGTAACTAAGTTTGCCGACGCACGGCCAGGATGCCCGCCACTGCAATGAGGGCGATGCCCCCTCCGGTGATCAGATCGGGCACCTCGGCAAAGAACAGAAAGCCCCAAAGAGCCGCGAACGCCAGATAGGCAAAATCGAAGGTTGAGACGACAGAGGCGGGACCCGCCTGATAGGCAATTGCCGCTCCAACGCTGCCAATCAAAATGGCAACCGCCAAAAGACCCATGGCCAACCACTCCTGGCCGCCCATTGCGATCCACGGTCCCAACAAGAAAGCGTATTGCGAAACGGTCTCGGCCGCAGGCGGAAAGGCGTAGGCCAATAGGGTTGCCGCCAAACCAATGATGATGAAACTGATGTTCAAGGCCAAGGACAGGCTGAGAGGGTGATCCTCTTTACACTTCGTGCGGGTGAGGATCATCGCCAAGGCATAGAGTATAGAGGACACCAACGGCAGCAACGCATATGAATTGAAACTCTCAGCACTAGGTTTCAGAATCAGCAGAATTCCCAGAAATCCCAGACACACAGCAATTGTGCCCTGAACGCCGACCTTCTCGCCAATAAAGAGCGCTGCAAACAGAGTGATAAACAGAGGCAAAGTGTAATAAACCGCAGCTGCAACGGACAGTTCCACATGGGGCAGCGCGCTGTAATAGGCCACCCACATGAACGTGAGCATAAGGCTGCGCACGACGACCCAACCGGCGCTGCTGCGCAGGAATCTTATGGGTTGCTTATTCAGCTTGAAAGCAAACAGCAGCACCGGAATGGCCAATACAGACCGCAGCACAAAGATTTGCCACAAGGGAAAGCTCGCGCTGACCTGCTTAATCAGCGCATCCCCAAGCGACAAGGCGAACACCGTGAACACAACGGCACCGATGGCGAGTGCCAGATTGTCACCATCTGCATAGCTAAAGCGCGGCATAGGCGGACCGTCCTTCACCCAATGACCATAGCCGGTCAGGTTAGACCCACGGCCGGCCGGGTCGTGTCAGGAGCCTGTCAGGCTGCGAGATCGGCCTTTTGGGCATCCACAAGATCGGCCATACCGTGGAACACGAACTCGTAGGTTGGCATTTCGTCAGGTCGGACCGTAGCGCCAAAACCTTCTTTTTCATGGCGCCGGTAGATCCAGCAATTGGCCAGCCCATGTGCATCGACTGGCCCGTGGTCATGAAACATGCTTTGCCCCGTGTGGAGAATATCCACTTTCCCGATTCCCCGGCGGTCCAGTTGGGCGAGCTTGTACACAAAATTGCGGGCGGACGGGTTGTAAGACCCGATATCCTCTGCGGCGTAGACTGCATCAAACTCCACCGCCAGTTTCTGGTTGCTGCAGGCAAAGCGGGGCTTGAACAGACAGTGGAAAGCTGCGGCCTCAGCCTAGGTCGAATCAGCCGCCTCGTGGCATAAATTGGCGGGATTTTACGACATGGCGACAAGGTGAGGCGGACATGGCGGATTTTGATACGGCGGCTTTCTCCCGCAAGGTGAAAGAGAACACCCGGATCAGATGCGAGGAGATCGATCGGATGATCGAAGCCCTCGAGGCTGAGCGTATCGCCCTGAAAGAACGCGACAACGCTGTGGATGTGATGTTGGAGATCTTCAACGAGACCGGCGAGAACATTTCAAGCGCCCACGAAACGCTTAAGGCGCTGGCAGGCGTTGATCTGGACGATGAGTTTATCCGCCCCCGTCAGAACGTCATGATCAATCGGGGTACCGGCTCCGAGGGCGCCTGACCCTAAACCATACAGAAACCACCATTCACACTGATCACTTGGCCAGTGATCCAAGATGCCTGATCGGAGGCCAGGAAGGCAACCATAGGGGCCACATCTTCTGACTGGCCAATACGGCGCAGCGGATAAGCCTTCACGATCTTATCCATGTTCTTTTCCAGAAAGCCCGCATCAGAATGAGAGGTTTGCACGAGCCCCAGCGACACCGTGTTCACGGTAACGCCTGACCGGCCCAGCTCTTTGGCGAGAGATTTCCCCATGGCCATGGTGCCCGCCCGTGTAGCAGCCGCCAATGCCAGATTGGCTTCACCAATGCGCGAACTGTCACCGATCAGCGAGATGATGCGTCCACCACCCTGCTCGATCATATGGGGCGCCACAGCTCGGCAGCAGTGCAAGGCTCCGTAAAGACAAACATCAATCTGCGGCTTCCAGTCTTCAGGACCGGACTCCACAAAGCGCTGATACTTCACATAGCCCGCATTGTTCACCAGAATGTCGACACGGCCCCATTCGCTGATGACGCCGTCCACCATCTGGTTGACCTGATCGTAAATTGAAATGTCGGCTCCAAAGGCCTTCGCCTCACCGCCCGCATCCATAATGGCTGAGGCGATTGCTTCTGCCTCGTCCGCCGAGCTGTTGTAATTGACCGCAACCTTTGCTCCCTCCTCAGCCAGCAGCTTTGAGATATCTCCGCCCACATCGCGCGCACCGCCGGTCACAAGCGCAACCTTGCCATTAAGATTGAGGTTCATGCGTCATCCTCCTTCTGAGCCCGAGCCGCCTCAACCACGCGGAACAGCCGCTCCGGTGTCATGGGCAGCTCAGAGATTTCCACATCCAGATGGCTAAGCGCATCACTCAGAGCATTGGCGATGGCCGCCGGCGCGCCGATCGTACCGCCTTCGCCCATGCCCCGGTAACCACCAAGGGTTGACGGCGCCAACGCATCCAAATGATTCACTGTCATCGGCGGCACCTCGGCTGCAGACGGCACCACATAGTCCACCAAACTGGCGCTGATGTTCTGGCCGGTCTCGTCATAGACGACCTCTTCAAAAAGGGCCGCACCAATACCTTGGGCCACACCACCGTGCACCTGGCCGTCCACGATCAGCGGGTTGATCACCCGGCCACAGTCTTCTGAAACCACAAATGTATGGATAGTCACCTGGAACGTTTCCGGATCCACTTCCACAGCCGCCAGATGCGTGGCACATGTGGTGGTGCCGAAGTGCGGATCATAAAACTCACTTGCTTGCAAATCCACCTTGGCGCGAACGTCTGAGGGTAAACTGCCCATCTGCGAGTAGACGGCGCGGGCGAGTTCGCGCAGGCTCATGGTCTTGTTGGTACCGCGCACACTGATAAGGCTCTCGGCAAACTCGATATCTACAACATCGGCCTCCAAGAGATGGGAGGCGGCTTCGATCACTTTGCCCCTAAGCATACGAGCTGTGAGTGTGCCTGCCCCACCGGCAATCACCGCGCTGCGGCTGGCATAGGTCCCCGTGCTGTGGGCCACCGCCGCTGTGTCACCTTGCACGATCTCCACGTCCTCAATCCGCACGCCCATCTCTTCGGCCACGATCTGTGCCAGGGTCGTCTCAAGGCCTTGGCCGTGTGAGGCAATGCCGAAGTGCGCGGTGACGGCGCCGGAGCTGTCCACCTGAATGGTTGCGCTCTCCGTGCCCGTGTTGATGGGCATGCCCGGCGCCGCAGACAAGCGCGAGCCGATGCCGGTCAGCTCCGCATAAGAGGCCAGACCGATGCCGAACCAGCGCCCTTGTGCACGGGCCGCCGCCTGATACTTCCGCAAGGCTTCATAGTCCGCCCGCTCGACCACTTGCTCCAGGCACTCCAGGAACCCTGACCGATCCCAAACAATCCCAGAGCCAATCTTATGAGGAAACTCATCCTCGCGCACAAAGTTGCGCCGACGGATCTCGGCGGGATCCATGCCGATCTTCTTGGCGGCCATATCGATCAGGCGTTCCAAAACAAATGCGGAGATCGGCCGCCCGACACCACGGTAAGGGCCCATGGGTGCCTTGTTGGTGGCTACGGCTCTCACATTGGCTTGGAAGTTTTCGATCTTGTAGGGACCTGGCAGAAACCCCGCCACCTGCATGGGCTCAAGCGCTGCGGTCCAGGGATAGATCGAAAAGGCTCCTACATCGCCCAATATGTCTGCCTTCAACACCAGGAAGGTTCCGTCCTCACCAACGGCCAACTCTGCGTCCACGATCTCATCGAATGACTGAGAGGTAGACAGCAGGTCCTCCATTCGGTCGGCCGTCCATTTCACCGGCCGCCCCAAATGCCGAGACAAGGCGCAGACCAAAATCTCCTCCGGGTTCAATGACGCTTTGCCACCAAACCCGCCGCCCACATCGCCCGCAACCACACGGAGCTTGGAACCTGGCATATCCAAAATATCCACGAGGCAATCGCGAATGATCCCCGGCACCTGGGTGGAGGCATAAAGTGTCAGGGCCCGGCTCCCTTGGTCATAGCTCGCAAGATAAGAGCGTGGCTCCAGTGCCGTGGGCGATTTGCGGTGAAAGCGAAAGCGGCCACTCACAGTCTGGGTTGCTTCGGCCAGCACGGCCTCCGCCTCGCCCATACCAAAGCTGCGCGCCACCAGAACGTTGCCTGGAAGGTCATCGTAGAGCTTTACCGCATGCTCATCAGACGCCAGCTCCGGGTCCACCAGGGGCTCAAGCGGCGCATAGTCGATGTCAATCGCAGCCAGCGCATCCTCAGCCAGGTACCGGCTTTCCGCCACCACGGCCACTACCGGTTCACCTGCAAACCGCACCTTGCCGCTCGCAAGTGCACGCACAGGTGTCGCGTGATAGTCCTTCATCTTGGACGTGGCGAACGCAGGGCGCGCCATCTGATCAAGCTCAGCAGATGTGTACACACCCACCACACCCGGCATCTCGGCCGCAGAGCTGGTATCGATCGCATCGATACGGGCGTGCGCATGATCACTCCGAACGAGTGCCACATGCAGCGTGCCGCGCAGCTTTACGTCGTCGGTGAACTTACCATGACCGGTGAGCAGGCGCGGATCTTCCACCCGCTTGACCGAGGTACCGATGATCTTTGGCCGGGTCAGATCGATGTTGCCAGCGTCCGCCTTACTCATAGGCGTCCGCTCCCGTTTTCAGCCGACGCCACTGGGCCATGTCATGACCACAGATCACCTTGGCCCCACCTGCCTCGATCTTGCGGATCTTCTGGTATGACTCCAGAAGCACGTCCTTGTTCCAGGTGTTCTTCGGACAAATGCCCTGGTCAAACCCCTCTCGCACACACACCGAATCTGCCGCTAAGAGAAACGTGCCGTCCCGATCAAGCTCCACCAACGCGCCAGTCATCCCCGGCGAGTGGCCCGGCAAGGGCGTGAGCACGATGCGGCCATCGCCGAACAAATCGCGCTCACCGGAAAGCGGCTCTATGGGCATGGGATGATCCCAGTCAGCTTTGAAGTAGCCTCTGTGCTCAGGGTCCGGACCAACGGCTGCCTCAAGCTCCGCTTCAGGGATAATGAATGTGGCCTTCTTGAAGTACTCATTGCAGCCGCAGTGATCGCAATGCAGATGCGAGTTCACCACCAGGTCGACATCGTCCGGAGTAAGACCGGCAATCGCCAGCTCTCCGATCAGACCCGGTCCCACCGGGTGTAGAGGCGTCATGAACTTGGCCAATCCGCCCCACCGGGCTTCGGGGTCATCGGCAACGCTGGGGTGGCAGCCCGTGTCGAACAGCACGTTGCCTTGGGGATGACGCAAGAGCGCACACGACACCGGCAACTCAATAAACTCATCGCGGCCCGCATCGGGAAGATAGATATGTTTGCGCATCTGAAGGAGGCCGCCTGAAAGCATATGCATCTTCATGACCCGGCACCGCCTCTTTCCGCGAAGGCCGCCCTAACAGCATTCACAATATGCTCATAGCCGGTGCAACGGCAGAGATTGCCCGAAAGCCCTTCCCGCAACTCCTCATCACTCATGTGCTCATTTTTGGAGAGAAGGTCGGTGGCCGTCATCAGCATGCCCGGCGTGCAAAAGCCGCACTGCAAGGCATGATGCTCGCGGAACTTCTCTTGCAGCGCGTTGAGGTGATCCACGCTGCCAAGGCCCTCCACAGTGGTGACCTCACCGCCCTCAGCCTGCACGGCCAGACACAGACAGGAGCGCACACTGTCGCCGTTCAGAAGCACCGTGCAAGCACCACACACCCCGTGCTCGCAGCCCACATGCGTACCTGTCAGGTCGAGCTCTTCGCGCAGGAAATCAGAAAGCAGCAGGCGCGGCTCCACGTCCCGGTCGTGCTGCACGCCATTGACCTTAAGCTGAAGCCGGCGCTTTCCGCTCATAACATGCCTCCCGTTGCCCGCGCTGCCGCCGCGTGCAAAACACGGGCAGTCAGAACGCCGATCAAGTGTCGGCGATAATCGGCAGAGGCCTGGGCATCCGAGTTGGGGTTGACGGTTGAGCGGACGGTTTCAACCGCCGCGGCAACCTGCTCCTCAGTCAACTTCCCTCCCAAGAGCGCCTCTTCTGCCTCACTGATCCGCAACGGCAGATCATCCACACCGGTCACGGCAAGGCGTGCTTCAGAGATCACCGGGCCATCAAAGGCCAGGATAGCTGCCGCCGCAGCCAAGGCGAAATCACCAGACCTGCGGGACACTTCCTCAAACCCCCATCCGCAGCCAGCCGGCAGATACGGGAACGTGACGGCGGTCACCATCTCTTCTTCTTCAAGATCTGTGGTCAGGGCGCCGATAAAGAACTCCTCTGCGGAAACCTCGCGGCTCTCCTCAGGACCTGTGATGTGAAGAGACGCGCCCAGCGCCACAGCCATCAGCGGTAACTCTGCAGCCGGATCGGCATGGGAAAGACTGCCACCGATTGTGCCCCGGTTGCGGATCGCCAGATGGGCCACGTGAGACATAGCTTCAGCCAACGCAGGGAAATGCTTTGCCACCAAAGGCGATGCCTCCAGCACAGCATGCCGGGTTAGGGCACCGACAATCAGACCATTATCGGTCTCCTCAATTGCGTCGAGCCCAGGAATCCGCCCAATGTCGATCAGCACCGCAGGATCTGCCAGACGAAAGTTGAGCATGGGCATCAGGCTCTGGCCGCCGGCGATCAGCTTGCCCTCACCTTCCGATTTCACCAGCGCTGCCACTGCATCCTCAACCGACGTTGCTGCAATGTAGTCGAAGGCAGGCGGTTTCATGGGAGGCGCCTCAGCTCATGGCCTGCTCGGCCACCGCCCCTCGTTCGATCACAAACATCCGGTCGATCAAATCAGACACGTGATGGACATTGGACTCAGCAACCAGGATCGACACGCCTTCTGCTTTCAGATCTTTCAAGATCGCACCCATGCGCTGGGCGAGCGCCGGCGCAATGCCCTCTGATGGCTCGTCCAAGAGCAACAGCTTGTGGCCGACCATCAGCGCCCGCGCCAGGGCAACCAACTTCTGCTGGCCGCCGGACAGGGAGTTAGACGGGCGGGCGCGGAATTGTTCCGCTTCCGGCATGATCTTATAAATCCAGGCTAAACGGCTTTCCCAATCGGCGATGTTCATGGACCAGACAGGCGTCTGGATATTCTCTTCAGCTGTAAGACTGGGCACAAGCTTGCGGTCTTCGGGCATATAGCCGATCCCCAGATGCGCGCGCCTTTGGGCGGGAACCGCCGACAGCTCCACGTCGTCAAAGGCCATCCCGCCCGACTTGGTATCAAGCAAGCCCATGAGCGCGCGCAGGAACGTGGTCTTGCCCGCCCCGTTGCGCCCAATCAGCCCCACGATCTCACCATTGTTCAGATCAAGCGAAGCCTCGCGCAAGATCGGAATGGCGCCAATATCAACGTTCAGCCCGCGCACCTTAAGCATCTGCTGCCTCCGATTTGCCGTTGGCGCTGTGATAATCGGTACCGATCACGAACTCGATCACGCCAGGATCCAGTAGCGCTTCTTCCGGTGGTGCATCGCAGATCACCTCGCCCTGGTAGAAGGCCAGCACTCTGTGCACATAGCGCTCCACAATCTCCATGTCGTGCTCCACAAAGAGCACCGCCGTACCCTTCTCCTTCAGCGCCGCCATGACGATATCCATGATACCAAACTTCTCTTCCACCGAGACGCCTGACGTGGGCTCATCGAGCAGCAGCACTTTCGGGTCGGACACCACAGCCATGGCAATGTCGAGCAGCTTGCGCACCCCTTGAGACAAGGTGCTGACCGTGCTGTTGGCGTATTGCTCAATCTTGTAAGCCGTCATCAGCCGATCGCACTCTTCGGTGAGATCAGGATGATCGACGGGGAGCAACATGGCACTGCCGCTTTCGCGCGCAATGGCCAGCGCGATCAGCAGGTTCTCGCGCACGGTCATGGTCATGAACACCTGGCTGATCTGGAACGACCGGCAGACGCCTTCATGGGTGGCATCTCTCGGCTCGATTCCGGTGATGTCCTTACCACTAAACTCGATGGTTCCGCTGGAGGGCTTCAGATAACCGGTGATCATGTTCACGAACACGGTCTTGCCAGCGCCATTGGCCCCGATGATGCCAACGATCTCTCCCGGCGCCACGTCCACGTTGATGTTGTTGGCCGCCACGATCCCAGAGAAGGACTTGTTGAGATCGCGCACGCGTAAAATTGGAGCGTCAGCCATCATCGGTTTCCCTCTTGGCCCACGGTTTTTCCAGTACCGACCAGATGCCCCCTGGCAGGAAGAAGATGATGGCGAGTAACGTGCCCCCCACAATCAGCTGCCAGGCTTGAGGCGCCCATTCGAAGGCGTATGTGCGGAGGAACTCAAACACGATGGCACCAATGAACGGCGCCACCACACTGCCCGCCCCGGCCATGATGGTGATGAACACCAGCTCGCCGGAGACCGTCCAGTTCACCATGGAATCAGGATCCACCTGACCCAGCGCCATCGCCATGGCGCCCCCCGCTGCCCCGGCAAGGCAAGCGGAGATGAGGTACTTGATATGAATGGCCCGCGCCACCGAGTAGCCCAGATACTCCACCCGACGCTCATTGTCCCGGATGGCCGTGGTCAAAAAACCAAGCGCCGACTTCAGATAAAGCTGCACGATGGTGAGAGCCACCACGCACGCAAGGATGATAAAGCAGAAGAGCGGATACTTGCCCTCAGGATCCCAGCCAAAGATTGTGTATTGCGTGACCGAGAAACCGTCCGTAGAGCCCAGCACCTCCATCTTCACCAGCACCCCGTAGAGCACCATGGAGAAGGCCAGCGACAGCATCGCAAAAAAGATCGCCCTGTAATTGCGCAGCACAAAACCAAGCAGAAAGCCGCACGCACCCGCCACTAAGATGGCCGCTCCGAACTTGACGAACACGTCCGTGAGGCCGGTGTACTTTTCAAGCAGCGCCACGGCATAAGCACCAAGACCGAAATAGAGCGCATGGCCGAACGACACCAAGCCGGTGCGCCACAAAACCAAGAGCCCCAACACAGCCAGCCCGCGGGCCAGCCCGAACATCACATTGTTCAAGACCCATGTGGGCAATAGCCAGCCGATCGCGGCCAAAAACCCAACACCAATCACCGCCCAGCGGATCGTCTTGTCATTCCAAGCTGTGGCCAGCATCAGATTCTCCTCGCCTTTTCAGGTGCAAATAAACCCTCAGGCCGGATCATCAGCACCACGGCCATCACGCCGAAAATCACAAAGAGCTCAAATTCTGGAAACTTGTGAACAGCAATGGCGCGCAAGATGCCCACCATGAGTGCGCCGATCAGCGCGCCGGGAATAGAGCCCATGCCACCGATCACCACGACGGCAAAGCTGAGCACGATCACATCGATGCCAAAACCGGGTGCAACCGAAATGGTGGGAGCAATGTAGGCACCGCCAAGGGCCCCCAGCGTTGCGCCTAAAACAAAGGTCACCAGGTAGACCATTTGCACATTGATACCCATGGCCAGGCTGATCTCCCGGTCATAGATCACCACGCTCAAGAGCTTGCCCCACTTGGTCTTGTTGAGCCCGTACCAACAGCCCAGCGCCACCAATATGGCGAGACCAAACAAAGTAAGCGAATAAACGTCCCGAATGATCCCGCCCATCTTGATGCTGCCCAGAAGGGCCATGGGCTGATAGGCAAAATAGGGGTTCACGCCAAACACCAGCAGAATGATGTCTTCCAGGATCAGGAAGATACCAAATGTGGCGAGCACGATCAGCACCTCTTCCTCGTGATACATCTTGCGCAAGATCACGCGCTCAATGATCGCGCCAAGAACAAGGCCCACCAGAATGGCCGATCCGAAGATCAGCAAAAAGCCGATCCAATCGGGCCAGTCATTATCTGAGGCAAGCCCAATGGTGTAGGCCGCTCCGTAGGCACCCCAGGCGTAGAATGCGCCGTGGGCCACGTTCAGGATTTTCATCACCCCGAAAATAATGGTGAGCCCCACCGATACGATGAACAGGTACGAAGCGTAGCTCAACCCATCGAGGAGCATGGTCGTGATCAGCTGCATGTGACCGTCCGGCTTTGATGGATAAGGAAAGAAACGGGGCGGCGAAATCCGCCGCCCCGATCTCTAAGGTCAGATCAGGCCGTTAGCACTTGGCGCCGGGCATGCCGGCCTCCAGCCATTCAACAGAGTTCTGGCCAGCCGGAGCATAAATGCACTCAGGTTGATAGAACTTCACGTCAACAGCTGTCGCCGCGCCTTTCTCTTTATCCCACTTGGTGATGCCGTAGCCCACCGGATGCACAGCTTGGTGGCCGTCAGCCAGAGACAGGCTGATCTTGCCGCCGAACGATTGCCAGGACAGACCCTTCAGGGCTGCCATGGTTTGCTCCTGGTTCGGGAAACCGCCGGCTTTTTCTGCCGCTGCATCCATGGCGATCTTCAGCGCCAGAACAGAGTTGGCATACTGATAAGACGGGCCCAAAGGATAGGCGTCATAACGCTTCTTGTACTCTTCGACGAACCAAGCATTTAGCGGCTCTTTGTTGTCGCGCACCAGGAGGCCGTACTCGCCGCGAGTACCCATGACAACGCCATCCGGGAACTTCTTGCCCAGGCTGTCCACGGCCGAACCGCCCACGCTAGAGATCACCTGCTTGTCGTTGAAGAAGCCGCGCACCAAAGCCTGCAGCACGAAGGCCTCAATATCGCCACCCCAGAAGCTGGTGTGAACGAGCTTGGCGGAATCCAGAGACAAGGTAGAGATTTCCGTGCCGTACTGGCCTGCAAAAATCTTGGGAAACTGCGGGTTGTCCGACGCCTTGGTTTCCGGCGCCATCTTCTTCATGGCAACATCAAAGAACTTGTAGGAATCCTGACCCCAGGCATAGTTCTGGTTGATGCCCGTATAGCTCTTCATGTCCTTGAACTTGTCCAGGACGTAGTGGGCTGCCGCAATACTGTCACCCACCGCATGAGCCTGCGTGCGGAACACGTAAGTGCGCTGTGCTTCTTCAAACACACGCGGCGTGCCGCAGACCGAGAGGATGGTGAGCTTTTTGAGCTCTTCAGCCACCGGGGTCACGGCCATGCACGTGCCTGAGGAGATGTACCCCAGTACGGCGTCAACGCCGCGTTTTTCCACCAGGTTGCGGTATTCACCAACCTGCTTGGCGTTACCACCGGCTTCGTCCACGAAAATCGCGTTCATTTTGGCGCCGGCAAAACCGGCTTTTGCATAAGGTGCAGGCAACGTGCCGGCATTGATGGCATCAATGACCAACTCCGCACCATTGCGGCCAGGAACACCAAACGGTCCAGCGGCAGGGCCACTGAGGAACGTGGCAATGCCAACGTTAATGGTGTCCTTCGCGATGGCCGGTCCTGCTGCTGCGGCGACGGCCAGCGCACCGCCAGCCAGCATGGTGCGGCCAAGCATTTTGAAAACTCTGGATCTCATTTTCAAACACACTCCCTATTGGTTTGGTCCAAGTTTCTTCCCCGTGGGGCGACCGCCACCGTCAGCGGCGGCGCCGATCCTGAATGCTCTGTCTCGAGCTGTTCTTCGCGTTTCCTCAAACACTTAATTGCCATAATTTGTAGTGGACTAAGTACGGCAACGCAAGCGGGCGCCTAGGGCGCATCCGCCTTGGCCTCAAAATCTCCGCGCTCCATGGCCCACGAGGCCAACACACCGGCCGCGATGCCCCAGAATGCCGCTCCGATATTGAGGAAGGTGATGTTGGAAATGGTCACAATGAACGCGATCAAGGCACCAAATCCGAAACGGCCGCTAAACGCCGTCACGAAAGAGCCCTTCAGGACGCTGACCAGGGCGATACCGCCTAGTGTTGCGATAAAGGCGGGCGGGGTCGCCAGCATGATTGACGTGAAGAACGGAGCCATCAGCCCAAATGCAACGCACATAAGCGACAACAAAACCGCACCCGTATAATGACCGCGCGGCTCGTTACTGCCCAGCAGGATGCCGTTCACCGGGCCGGTCAGGCAGGTGGAGACGCTCCCAAACCAGGCCGACAACAGCGAGCCATACCCGCAGACGGACGTGATCGCATCGACCGGCGGATTGCGGCCCGCATTGCGCAGTAGCGCAATACCTTGCCCATTTTGCGCGAACAGAACGGTGATGGCCAACGGCACCACCAGCTCAATCATGGCCGCCCAGGAAAAGGCAGGCGTAAAGATCACCGGCGAAATGATAACACCGCCCGAAGGCAACGCAGCAGGCCCGCTCTGGGTTGCGACCAGCGCCACAATCCCGACGATGAGCGTGCTGATCATAGGGGGGCAGTAACGCGCAACAGCAGGCACCGCAGCGGTGGCAAAATAAGCCAGGGTCATGGGCACCGCGATCCAGGGCCCGGACAGCAGGGATTCAATCCAGCTCACACCAAACTTCAACAACAGCGCCGCCACCATGCCCATCACGATCGGCATGGGGATCCGGTCCGCCAGTTTGCTGAACCACCCCGTGACGCCGAGCACGAGCAGCAACACGCCGCACGCCAGGTAGGCGCCGACAATCTCTGCAAAGCTCAAGGTATCGAGTGCGGTTCCCACCAGCACGATGCCCGGGATTGACCACAGGAACACCATGGGCTGGCGATAGATGAGACAGACCACACAGCTGATCAGCCCGTTCAGGAAAAAGGCGCCGAACAGCCAGGAGGCCAGCGCCGGCTGGGAGAGCTCGGTCTTGGCCCCCACGGTAAGGAGAATCGCGATGGGGCCGGTTACCGCAAAGATGAAGGCGATCAACGCATTGACCACATGCTGCGCTGAGAGGTCTGACGCGAAGTCCTTCAACAATTGCCCAAGCATGGGATGCCCGTCTTACCATCGCAAAGGCCGGCGCCAGGGCGCTTCAGGCCGATGCGATGGTTAGTGTACCAAATCGGACGGGCTGTCCAGATGCTGCAGCAGCCGGTCTATTCCACGGTGATGGTAATCCGCGGGGAAACAATTGGCGGATTGTGAGGGATGTGGTCCTTGTCACCCAATACCAGCTGCAGCGTGTGCTGGCCGGCCGGCAGATCCAAAGTGGCCTCTGTCTGACCGCCACCGAAATGCTTGTGGTTGTCGTCTGCAGGTAGATTGAGATCGAACTCTTCTTCGCCGTCTTCCCCTTTGCCAAGCTCAGGGCGGTTAATGAGAACGTGATGATGACCGGTATTCTTCTTCTCAATGCCAGCCGGAGCAACGCCCATGCCTGACAGGCCGAAAACGATCTTCACCGGGCCGCTCACTTTGTCCCCGTCCTTCAGATTGACGAAATAGACCTTGGCGCCTTCCGGGGCCGGAGTTTCACCGGCAAAGGCGGAGCTGGCAGCTGCAGCGGCGAGTGCAAATGCGAATGTGGCGAGTTTCTTCATTTTAGGTTTCCTCCATTAAATGGCTTTGCCTCTCCTGGAGGCTGTGGAATAAACACCTTAAGCGTTCAGAATATTCGATTACCATGGCGAAATCAGCTCACGACACGGTCAGGGACGGGTTACCGGGGCTCTACCCTCGCATCTGGCGCTACTGTCTGGCGCTCACGGGAAGCCCTGATCGCGCCAAAGATCTGGCGCAAACCGCTTGCGTACATGCCCTTGAAAAGTCATCGCTTTTCGAGCCGGGAACTCATCTGGACCGATGGGTCTTCCGCATGACCCAGCGCCTCTGGCTCAACGACCTGAGGGCTGACGCCGTGCGGCGCGGCAAGGGTCTTTTGCCGATCGAGGAGCTGGATATTCCCGACACAGGATCTGACCAGCAATCGAATTTATTCTTCAAACAAGTGTTATCAAAGGTGATGAGCTTGCCCGATGCCCAAAGAGTGACAGTGATGTTGGTCTACGTGGAAGGCTATAGCTACAAGGAGGCAGCGGAGACTTTGGAGATCCCCATAGGCACCGTGATGAGCCGGCTATCTGCGGCGCGCAGCAAGCTGGCCAAGACCTTAACCCCAAAAGAGCGTGACGCTGGATGAGCAAGAAAGTGGATTATGGCGACGAACAGCTGACCGCCTATCTGGATGGGGAGGTCACACGCGAGGAGGCCAGCGCACTGGAAAGCGCATTGGAGCAGGACCCCGCCTTGCGCAAAAGGCTGGATCGGCTCCGCATCGACACAGAAGCCATACGCCAGGCTGGTGAAGCGCTTCTGGCCAGCGCGCCCGCGATCCCCGATGAACTTGCGAAACCGGACCTAGAAGCCCCGGGTCAGCGCACGTTCCACCTGCCCGCCATCGCTGCTGTGGCCCTGCTCTGTTTCCTTGCCGGCGCCGGCCTCACCAAATTGCTCTTCCCGACGCCTGAAGAGACCTGGCAAGATTTCGCCGCGATCTACCATGCGCTCTACGTGGCCAACACGTTGAACCATATCGAGCAGAACGAGGCGGCCGCCGAAGCTGAGCTGGTTCGGGTGTCGGGTGCAATTGGAAAGACCATCAACCTGAGTGAATTGAAGTCCGGACCGCTGGACTATAAGCGCGCCCAAATTCTTGGCTACAAAGGAAAGCCACTGCTGCAATTGGCGTTCCTGTCTAAGATCGGTGCTCCTGTGGCTTTGTGCATCTATCGATCAGGTGATGCGGCCAAGGCGGCAGTGGCTGCGGCAACCCTGCGCGGACTGAGCTCAGCCACATGGTCAAAGGATGGCTATGAGTATCTCTTGATCGGCGGTACTGACCAAAAGCTCATCACCGATGCGGCGAAAGCCTTTGCGCTGATCATCTAGGCGGTGGGGCGGCCCGTGAGGGCGAGCCGCAGAGCAAGGCCAAAAAACACCATACCGGCGACAGCATCGAGCCATCTGGCAAACCCGGAGGTTCTGAGCCAATGGGAGGCCTGGCCTGCCACGCATCCAATCACCACCAAATAGACCAACCCAATCGCGGCGTGGATCGAGCCGAGCCAGAAGATCTGCAGGCCTACATTGCCGAGCGGCAAGCTGACAAACTGGGGCAACAGCGCAAGATAGAATACGATGACCTTGGGATTGAGCAGATTGGTCATCAGCGCTTGGCCGAACACATGGGCCGTTGGTGTCTGCGGCAACGCCGCACCGCTGTCCGCCGCGGGCCGCAGGAACTGCCGGAAGGCCTTGAAGCCTAGCCAGGCAAGATAAGCCGCACCCAAATACTGCAAGACCAAAAATCCGGTGGGCGAAGAGGAGATCAATGCAGAAATGCCCAACGCCGCCGCAAGGGCGTGCGCCAGCGAGCCGGCGCAAATGCCAAAGGCTGAAGCCACCGCCCCGCGGGTCTTGTGCCGCATGCCACTGGCCAGCACGAACATCACATCGGGCCCGGGCGAGAGCGCAACCGCCAAAGCCACCAAAAGAAAGGCCGCCGCAAGAGTAGGGTCGAGGTCCAGTCCGTAAACACTATTCAAAGCGCTGAAAACGGCACGGCTATTCACCAGTATTTGCGAGTAGGCACCTTCCAG
>JBCDIP010000003.1:0-25235 GCA_038748855.1 Pseudomonadota bacterium | reverse complement strand
GCTCAGAAGGTCCTCGCTTTCGCAAGGACGCGGGTCACAAAAACGAGCCTGTGATCACCCTAGATCACCCGCACCGGCAACTTGAGGAACCCCCGGAACCGCGCCCTCCCGCCGCGCACCCGATCTCCACACAACCCATAATCTGGAAAGCGCTGCAGGAAACGGCCAATGGCGATCTTGCCTTCAAGGCGCGCAAGCGACAGCCCGGCGCATAAGTGAGGACCGCCGGCAAAGGCCAGATGCTTATTGGGATGCCGGCTGAGATCGAGCCGGTGCGGGTCCGGAAACTGCGCCGGATCGCGGTTGGCTGCACCGATGCACAAGGTGATCAGCGCACCCGGCTCCATGGGCACACCGCCGATCTCGGTCGCCTCGACCACGCGCCGATTGCCCAGTTGGTTGGAGCTCTCAAAACGTAGGAATTCTTCGATCGCGGTCACGATGAGATTAGGCTCAGCCAAGAGACGCGCGCGCTCTTCGGGCCATTCCATCAGCGCGTTCAGACCATTGCCGATGAGGTTTGTCGTGGTCTCATGGCCCGCGTTGAGAATGAAGATGCAGTTTTGCAGGAGCTCAACTTCCGTCAGCCGCTCGCCATCCTGTTCGCCCTGGATCAACCGGGTGAGCACATCCACCGCCGGATCGCCGGGATTTTTGCGCCGGTCATTGGTGAGGCCTTTGAGATAGTCCACAAACTCCACCACCGCATCGTTACCGCGCTTCTCCTGCTCTGGTGTGAGCACCGGTTCGAGCGCGGTGAGGATGTCCAGCGACCAACCTCTCAGCGGTCCACGCTCAGACCGCGGCACACCGAGCAGGTTACCGATGATCTCAATGGGAATGGCCGAGGCAAAATCTTCAATCAGATCCACCTCCCCTTTCTCCGCCAACCCGTCCAGCAGGCTGTCCACCAAGGTCACCAGACCTGGCTCCATATGCGCGATGGCTCGCGGGGAAAGCGCCCCCACAATCAGCTTGCGCACCCGGGTGTGGAGCGGTGGATCGGAGAACACCAAGCTGGTGGTGTGATGCTCAAAGAGAGGGCTGTCGCCATATTTCGGCTTGAACTCAATCTTCTTGTCCGAACTGAACGTGCGCGTATCCCGGTAGATCCGGTTCAGATCCTCATAGCGGCTGAGGAACCAGGTGCCATCGGCACATTGATGCACCGGCTCATGCTCGAGCAGCGCGCTATAGAGGGGATAGGGGTTCTCATAGAACGCATCGTCCAGTTTGCGGGGGTCAAATGCTGCGGACCTGGCCGCCGCTTCTTCTGCGCTCCAGCCCGGATCGGGTGCGCGCTCTGGGAGCCATGTGTCTTGAGGTGCAGCCATAGGAGTGAGGGGAACGGTTTGTCCTCTTGTTTAACGCCTTGCCCTATGGCCTATAAGCGATGAAGGCTTGGAGGAGCAAGAACCTATGCTGCGTGACCGGATCGAACATCGCTGGATCGAGGCGTTTGCCTCTGCGCTGGCCTTGAGCAAAATCGGCGCCGGCGATGAGGTGGCGATCCTGTCAGAAACCCAGTCGCGCGAGCTGAATGTGCATCTTGCGGAACTGGCCCTGCTGCGCCTCGGCGCCAAGCCCATCCATGTCACGGCCATTACACCAAACCAGACGGCCCCGGTGCCCATCCGCTCCACAGGCGCCTGCCAGGCCCTGCAAAACCATCCCGGCCTCCTAGCCGCACTCACCACTTGCCGGGTGGTTGTGGACGTCACGCTTGAAGGCCTGATGCATGCTCCTGAGCTGCCGCAGATCCTGAAATCAGGGGCGCGCGTGGTGACCATCACCAACGAACACCCCGATGCGCTGGAGCGCCTGCTGCCCACTGAAGAGAACAAGGCCGAGGTGTTGAAAGCGGCCAAGCTTTGCCGCGGCGCGCAGCAGATGACCGTGACCTCTGCCGCCGGAACCGACCTCACTGTGGCCATGGAAGGGGCGCAGACCGTAGGCGTCTGGGGCTTTACAGATAAGCCCGGCACCCTCACCCACTGGCCTGCGGGCCTGGTGGTCTCTTTCCCCAAGTCTGGCTCCACCTCAGGCACTCTGGTGCTGGACGCAGGCGATGCGAACCTCACCTTCAAACGCTACCTGGAGCGCCCGGTTACCTTGCAGATCAGGCAAGATTTCGTAACCGAAATTATTGGCGAAGGCACTGATGCTGAGCTCATGCGCCGCTATCTGGCGGCTTGGGACGATCCCAATGCCTACGCCATCTCCCATGTGGGCTGGGGCATGAACGAGGCGGCCCGGTATGAGGCCATGACCTTCTATGACCAGCGCGACTTCAACGGAACGGAGCTGCGCGCCTATGCCGGTAACTTCCTCTTCTCCACTGGCGCCAATGAGTTTGCCGGCCGCTTCACCGAAGGCCACTTCGACATCCCCGTGCGCGGCTGCACCATCGCTCTGGACGGCCAGCCGGTGGTTGAGGACGGCAAGCTGGTGCGTGAGGCTTCTGCATGAGCGAGGCTATCGTGTTCCTCCATGGGGTCGGCGGCGCCGGACGTATCTGGCGCCCGCAAGTGGATCACTTTGAAGGCCGGTATAACGTGCTGGCCTGGGACGCCCCCGGCTATGGCGGCCGCGCGCTCGGGGCTGACGTCAGCTTCAAAGCCATGGCCGCCCAGCTGGCTGAGGATATGGATCGCGCCGGCATGGCATCGGCCTCAATTGTCGGCCACTCCTTTGGCGGCATGGTGGCCCAGCAGCTGGTGCAGGATTTCCCCGAACGGGTGCGGCATCTCCTCTTGTCCGGCACCAGTTCAGCGTTCGGCAGGCCCGACGGAGACTTCCAGCAAAAGTTCATCGCTGCCCGGACCAAACCTCTGGACGAAGGCAAAACCATGGCCGATGTGGCCGGAGCTGTCGCCCCCGGCCTGGTGGGTGCAAGCGCACCGGCCAGCGCCGTGGAGCTTGCCGTCGACTGCATGTCTGAGGTCCCGGAGACCACCTACCGCGCCGTTATCGCCGCGCTCACCCAGTTTGACCTGCGCGCAAATTTGCCAAACATCGCCTGCCCCACACTGCTCATCGCCGGCAGCGAGGACAACACTGCGCCCGCCCCTATGATGGAGCGCATGGCCGGCCGCATTCCCGGCGCCCGTCTCACCGTTATGGACGGCGCCGGCCACCTGGCGCCCATCGAACAGCCAGACCAATTCAACGCCATCGTAGAAGAGTTCATCGCCTGAAGGACCCACCATGACAGATGCTCCGATTTTCGACCCCCATGCCTGGAAGCTCACCGATCTAGAAGCCCATATGACGGCCCGCGCCCGCGCGCTGGGTAAAGAGAAGTTCGCCGACCGGGCTGAGAAGTGGGATCGGGACGCCATCTTCCCCACCGACAACTACAAGGACATGCATGAGGCCGGCCTGCTCGGCATCTGCATCCCTGAGGAGCATGGGGGCCTTGGCGCCGGCATGCGGGCCTACTGTTTATCGGCGGCAGAGATCGGCCGCTATTGCGGCGCCACGGCCCTGACCTGGAACATGCACATCTGTTCCACCTTATGGACCGGCACCCTGGCAGACGATCTGGATCTCACCGATGAGCAGCGCACCCGGCATGAAGCCGGCCGCGCGCTCCATTACAAACGCATCGTGGAAGAGGGCGCGCTCTACTCTCAGCCCTTCTCGGAAGGCGGCGCGGCGGCGGCGGGCTTTCAGCCGTTCTCCACCCAGGCCCGCACCACCGAGGGCGGCTACATTGTCTCCGGCAAGAAAATCTTCGCCTCTCTCGCCGGTCATGCGGACTATTACGGCGTTTTGTGCACCCACATCATTGAGGGCAAGAAGCCGTCCCGGAGCGACACGCTCTATCTCGCCATTCCGGCCAAGGCCAACGGGGTGAAGGTGGTGGGCGACTGGGATCCGCTCGGCATGCGCGGCACTGTCTCGCGCACCTTATTATTTGAGGATGTGTTTGTGGCCGCCTCTGAGGAGCTCATGCCCCAGGGCGTCTACTTCCAGGCCGCCAGCAACTGGCCTCATATGTTCCTCACCCTCTCGCCCACCTATATGGGCATCTCCCAGGCAGCCTATGATTTCACCGTCGCCTACCTGCGCGGCGAAGTGCCGGGCACGCCGCCGATCAAGCGGCGCATGTATCCCACCAAACAGATCGCCGTTGCGGAGATGCGGGTGAAGCTTGAGGCCGCTAAATCACTCTGGTTCCAAGCTATTTCCGAGGCCCAGTGCAAGCCCTCCAAGGAACAAGTGCTGCGCGCCTACGCCACCAACCATCTGGTCATGGAGACCGCCAACGAGCTCTGCCGCCTGGCCATTCGCACCTGCGGCGGCCAATCCATGCTGAAGAGCCTGCCGCTGGAGCGTCTCTACCGGGACAGCCGCTGCGGCTCGCTGATGCTGCCCTGGACGGCAGAACTGTGCCTGGACCGGATCGGCCGCGAAGCTCTTTATGAGCCCGGCGAGAGCGATGACTGACCACGCCCGCACGGGAACCCTTGCGGACTGGTTGGCAGACGCGGCGCCGGACAAGCCGGCCCTGATCTACGAGGATGGCCAGAGCTGGACGTACGCGCAGCTCGATGAGTGGTCGGCCGCAGCGGCTGCGCATTTGGCAAACCGCCACCAGGTCTCCAAAGGCGACCGGATTGCCTTTTTAGGGTTCAACCATCCGGCCATGATCGCACTCCTGTTTGCATGCGCACGCATCGGGGCGCTGCTTGTGCCTTTGAACTGGCGGCTGGCAAAGGCGGAGCTCGCTTTCATTCTCGAAGACTGCAACCCGAATGTTCTTGTTTGTTCAGAGGAGTTTGAAGAAACGGCCAACGCGGTGTGGCACATGGTCGAACCGGTGTCCGCAGTGTCGAACCTTCCGGCGACAACCTCCGCACCGCACACCGGCGACCTTAACGACGATGTCCTGATCGTCTACACCTCCGGCACCACCGGCCGGCCGAAAGGTGCCGTGCTCAGCCAACGGGCGGTCCAAGCCAATGCGGATGGCAGCATCCACATGCACAAGATGACGGCGGACGACCACGTGCTGGTGGTGCTGCCCCTGTTTCATGTGGGCGGCCTCAACATCTCCCTCACCCCGGCGTTGGCCGCCGGGGCAACGGTAACCCTACACAGCAAGTTTGATCCGGCCGCAACAGTTGAAGCCGCCGCCAAGCTGAAACCGCACATCCTGGTGCTGGTGCCCGCCACCATGCAGGCGGTCATGGCCCAGCCCGAATGGGCCCAAGCCCTCTCCAGTTTGCGCATGATCACCACAGGCTCAATGATCGTGCCTTTGAGCCTGATCGAAGCGTATGAGCGCGAGGGGATCCCTGTGGTCCAGGTTTATGGCTCAACAGAGACCTGCCCGGTGGCGGCCTACACCGAACCAGGAGAAGGCAAAACCAACCCAAAAAGCACAGGCCGCGCCGGCTGCCGCTCAGAGCTTCGCATTGCTGCCCCCGATGGGTCGGCAGCGGCGCTCAACGAGGATGGGGAAATCGAGGTTAAAGGCGATCACGTGATGACCGGCTATTGGAACCGGCCGGGTGAAACCGGCGCCGCTTTCCGCGATGGCTGGTACCGCACTGGCGACATTGGTGCCATGGACGCTGACGGCAATCTCTATTTCCGCGAGCGCTCCAAGCACATGATCATCTCCGGCGGCGAGAACATTTATCCAGCCGAGATTGAGCGCGTGCTCGCCGCTGTGCCGGGCATTGCAGAATGCGCCGTGTGCGCTTTGCCCGACGACAAATGGGGCGAAGTGCCTGCCGCTGTGCTGGTGCCTGCATCAGGCCATGAAACCCCGTCCACCGACGCACTCACCGAGGCGCTCAACACCCAATTGGCCCGGTTCAAGCACCCCAAAACCATCAAATTTACAGACGCCCTGCCCCGCAATGTGATGGGCAAGGTGGTGCACGATGATTTGCGCGCCTTGATCCTTGGGAAATGAGCTTTTCTGGGCCATAGTGCCATTCCGGGATTGCAATTAGTTACAAGTGGAACTAATTTCGCCGCAAAATACACTTGTCTCAGGGAGGAGTACATTGATGAAACTGACCCGCAGAGTAGCAACCGTTTTGGCCGCGTCCGCAGTGGCGGCTTCGTTCACCTTCGGTGCCGCCCAGGCTGCCGAAAAACTGATTATCTCCAGTTGGGCTCCGCCCACCCATGGCATCAACGCCAAGCTGTGGCCCCGCTTCATCGAAATGATCGAGAAAGCCACAGATGGCCGGGTCACCGCGGAGATCAAATACAAGCTGGCGTCCCCGCCGGCTCAGTTTGACCTGATCCAGGACGGCGCAGCTGATCTCAGCTGGATTTTCCATGGCTACAGCCCTGGCCGCTTCGTGGCCACCAAGCTGATTGAGCTGCCGGGTTATGAAGGCAGCGCAGAAGCCGCATCGGTTGCCTATTGGCGCGCTTACGACAAGTTCCTGAAAGGCGCCAACGAGCATAAGGGTGTGAAGGTTGTGGCGCTCCACACCCACGGCCCCGGCCAGCTGCACAGCGCCAAAAAGGTCACCGGCCTTGATGAGATTAAAGGCATGAAGCTGCGCCTTGGCGGCGGCGTGTCGGGCGATGTGGGCACAGCCCTCGGCGCCACCGGCATCCGCGTGCCGGCCCCGAAGGTCTATGAGACCCTGGCCTCCAAGGCTGCAGACGGCGTGATGATGCCCATGGAAGGCAAGAAAGGCTTCAAGCTGACCGAGGTGGCTCAGCACACCTACAAGATGCCGGGCGGTTTTTACCGCGGCTCGTTTGCCCTCATCATGAACCAGGAGAAGTTTGACAGCCTGTCTGATCAGGACAAAGCAGCTCTGGAAACCGTGTTCGGTGAAGCCATGTCAAAAATGGCCGGCGGCGTGTGGGATGAGATCGATGCCATCGGCACCGATGCCACCAAGTCCACCGAAGGCAACAGTCTGAACACAGCAAGCGACGCCGATCAGGCCGCCTACGCGAGCATCGCCAAGCCGATCCGCGAAAAGGTTCTGGGCGAAGTGAAAGCCAAAGGCATCGACGCTACTGCCGCTGTCGACTTCATCGCCAAGGAAATGGCGTCCTACGGCAAATAAGGACGACGACATTGCATCGGTCATGACCGAGACCTCGGGCGAAACGCAACTGCAAAGGGCCGGCCGCTGGCTGGCCCTTCTGCCGTCCCTGCTGGCGGCAACGGTTCTGTTCGCCCTGATGGTCATGACCTTTTTCGATGTGATCTTGCGTTCGGTGGCTAACGACCCCATTGAATCGGCCACCGAGCTCACTCGCCTCTTTATGGCAATCATGGTGTTCTCCGCCCTGCCGGTGATCTCCTGGCGCGGCGAACACATTGTTGTGGACCTGCTCGACCCTCTGTTTTCGGCACCGCTCGCCCGCATCCGTGATGCCATCATAAACCTCTTAAGCGGCGCCCTTTTAATGTGGCCAGCCTTCCGGGTTTGGGCTCTGGCGGAACGGGCGCTCAACTATGGGGACGTGACGGAGTACCTGAACATCCCGCAATTCTACATCGCCTACTTCATTGCGCTGATGACCTTCCTCACCTCCCTCGCTCTCATGGCCCGCGGCCTCGCCTATCTGTTCGCACCCCATCTCGTGCACAAAGCGCAGAGCCCATCTGCGGATTCAAACTGAGGACACGGCGCACATGCTCACAGCCCTCATTGGATTTGCAGCCGTTCTGGTGCTCGTGTTCCTGCGCATGCCCATCGCCATTGCCATGGCTCTGGTGGGCGTGGTTGGCTATGCCTATGAGACCAGCAGCCGGGCAGCGATCTCGATGGCCGGGCGCCTGATCATCGACACCTCGCAAGACTATGGTCTTTCGGTTGTGCCGCTCTTCATTCTCATGGGCCTTTTCGTCAACAAGGGCGGGCTCAGCCAAGAGCTCTACCGGGCAAGCCACGCTTTTCTCGGCCATTTCCGGGGTGGACTGGCCATGGCGACCATCGTTGCCTGTGGCGGGTTTTCGGCCATTTGCGGCTCATCGCTGGCCACGGCGGCCACCATGTCCAAAGTGGCCATGCCGCAGATGCGCAAGTACAATTACTCCGACGAGCTCTCCACCGCCTCCATTGCCGCGGGCGGCACGCTCGGCATTCTCATCCCGCCCAGCGTCATCCTGGTGATTTACGGCCTGTTGACGGAGACCAGCATAGGCAAGCTGTTCATTGCCGGCATTTTGCCCGGGATCTTGGGCATCCTGTTCTACCTCTTCGCTGTGCGCCTGACGGTGGCGAGGAAGCCTGAATCCGGCCCGGCCGGCGAGCGGGTAGCCTGGCCGGACCGGCTCGATGCCCTCAAAGACGTGTGGTTTGTCATCGCCCTCTTCGTGCTGGTGATCGGCGGGCTTTATGGCCTCTTCAACTTCCCACCCCTCAATCTCACCTTCTCGCCCACCGAGGCAGCGGGCATGGGCGCGGCCGGGGCCTTTCTCATCGCGCTCTTGCGCGGGAGCCTCAGCGTCTCCAGCGTAAAAGAGGTGCTGATCGAAACCGCCCACACCACGGCCAGTTTGTTTGCTGTGCTGATCGGGGCCTGGATCTTCTCCAACTTCATCAATCTGGCCGGCCTGCCCACAGCGCTTTTGGAACTCGTGACCCAGTGGAGCGTGTCGCCACTTGCCGTAATCTTCATGATCTTGCTGGTCTATGTGATCTTGGGCTGCGTTTTTGAGAGCCTTTCCATGCTGCTGCTCACCGTGCCGATATTCTTCCCGCTGGTGACAAGCTTGGGCTTTGATCCGGTATGGTTCGGCATCATCGTGGTGGTTGTCACTGAGATCAGCCTGATCACTCCTCCCGTGGGGCTCAACGTGTTCGTGTTGAAGGGTGTGTTGGGGGATGTGAGCACCGGCACGATCTTCCGCGGCACCATCCCCTTCTGGCTGGCCGATATCGTGCGCCTGTTGATCCTGGTCCTGCTGCCGGGGCTGGTGCTGTTCCTGCCAAACTTGATGCACTGATCACTGCGCAAGGGCCGGGCTCTGTCGCAGCTCGCCCACCAGATGATCCACAACAGCCCGCACCCTGGCCGACGTTTGGCCCGGCTCCTTGTGCACCACATGAACCGGCACAATCGGCGGCTCGTAATCCTCCAGCACAATTTCCAACGTCCCATCCGCCACGTGGGAGGCCACCATGTAGGACAGGACCCGGGTGAGCCCCCGGCCGGCCACAGCTGCGTTGATGGCCACATCCGCCGTGTTGGTATGGAACCGGGACGACGGTGAGAGGCGCTGGGCCTTTCCGTCCCGGGCGAAGGCCCACTCGCGAGACGGAGTCATGCTGGAGAAGTGCATGATCTCATGGGCGTTCAGGTCAGCTGGTGTCACTGGCCGGCCTGCGCGCTCCAGATAATCCGGGCTGGCACACACCACCCGGCGCACCGCCCCAACGCGCACCGCCGTCAGGGACGAATCCGGCAGATCGGCAATGCGCACCGCCACATCAATCCCCTCATCCACCACATGCACCACCCGGTCCACGAACAGGGTGGAGAGTGCGATCTCCTGATACTTGTCCAGCAGTCGGATGAGCGCCGGGGCCACCACCATGCGGCCAAACAGAACAGACGCCGTTACGGTCACCATACCGCTCGGCTCGGCATGAATGCCCGCCGCCTGCCGGTTCGCCTCTTCGATCTCAGAGAGGATGCGCCGGCTATCGTCCAAATAGCGCGCACCCGCCTCCGTCAGAGTGACCGAGCGTGTGGTCCGGTGGAGCAGTCGCGCGCCCAGATGGTTCTCCAACTCAAAGATCGCCCGGGTCACCGTGGGAGGAGACAGGCCAAGCCGCCGGCCCGCCGGGGCAAAGCCAGCCTCTTCCGCTACAGCCACGAAGATGGAGAGGGCTTTGAGTTGGTCCACTATTATTCCAAAATTCGAAACAATCTTTTGCGGATTATACACATTCTACAATTTTCCAGCAGCACCTATCTTCCCGCCATCAGATACCAGTTCAAGGAGACAGACCATGGCGGACGCAGCCAAAACCCAAGGGGTACACCATGTGGGCCTCACCATCCCCGACCTTGCAGCCACACGCGCCTTCTTCACGGATGTGCTGGGCTTCACCGTGGTGGGCGAGAAACCGGACTACCCGGCGGCCTTCGTCTCCGACGGCGCGGTGATGATTACGCTGTGGCAGGCCTCTGACCCTGAAACGGCCACCCCGTTTGACCGCAAATCGGTCATTGGCTTGCACCATCTGGCGCTGAAGGTGGACGGCGATGAGGCGCTTGATGCGCTCCATGACACCTTGAAAACCACACCCGGCGTTGACGTGGAGTTCGCGCCAGAACCCCTCGGCGGCGGTGCCACACGGCACATGATGTGCGCCATCCCCGGCGGCGTACGCTTGGAGCTTATCTCACCGGCTGCTTAATCCTATCTCCCAGGAGTGCGAACCATGACCAGCGTTGACCACACATCCTCTCCCTTCCATGAAGGCGAAGAGCGCGTTCAGGCCCGCCAGGGCGTTCTGGAGAAGGTGGCTGCGTTCGGTTCAAAGCTGATCCGCGACCATCTGATCGACCAGCACCGGGAGTTCTACGCCCAGTTGCCCTTCCTCCTTCTGGGCACGGTGGATGGGCGGGGACGCCCGTGGGCCTCCATCGTCTCCGGGGAACCTGGGTTCCTCTCAACACCAAACGACACAACCTTGCAGATCGCCGCACAACCGTTGGAGGGCGACCCCCTGAGCAGCACTTTGACGTCTGGCGCCCCGATAGGTGTGTTGGGCCTGCAGCTGGAGACCCGGCGGCGCAACCGCATGACCGGGCATGTTCAACGCATGGGTGCTGACGGTTTCTCCATCGCCGTGGACCAAAGCTTTGGCAATTGCCCGAGGTTCATCCAAACCCGCCAGCCCATAGCACCGCAGGACGTCACCGCCCAGGTGCACGCGCCTGAGACCCAATTCAGCGAGGCCGTCCACGCGCTCATCGCCCGCGCAGATACTCTGTTCGTGGCCAGCGCCTATGCGCCGGACGCAAGCACCGTGGCCCATGGTGCGGACGTTTCCCACCGGGGCGGCAAGCCCGGGTTTGTGCGCATTGAAGACGAGCGCTCATTCATCTTCCCGGACTTCTCCGGCAACAACATCTTCAACACGGTGGGCAATCTTCTGCTGAACCCCAAGGCCGGGTTCCTGTTCCCGGACTTTGAAACCGGAGATCTCGTCTACATGACCGGCACCACTGAAATCATCTGGGACGGTCCGGAGGTGGAGGCGTTCACCGGCGCAGAACGCCTGATCCGCTTTAAGGCTGATGAGATCATCCACGTGGAACGCGGCCTACCGGTGCGCTTCAGTTTCGATGCGTACGCGCCAAATCTGAAGGCGACCGGGGAGTGGGCGCAGAGCGCGGATTAAAGAGCCGACCACCGTCATCCCCGCCTGCACGGGCAGGACGGAGATCAGGGCCAGTTTCCCCGGTTCTGCTGATATTGCTGCCACATCTTCTCACCGATCAGGCAGTCATACTTCTCTTCTTTTTGGCTGTACTGCGCGCGCATCACCGGCAGGGTGCGACCGGCCACTTCCAACAGCAGCTTCTTGCGGATCGCGGAGGCAAACTCCGCCTTGCTGCGTATGGAGAGCACAAAGGCTCCCGGCCCACCCACAACGCAGTCGCGGTAGTACCGGTCAAGATCCGGCAGATCAAAATAGGTGTACGGCCCCAAACGGTCGGCAAGCTGGATGGCTAGGCCATTGATCACGGTGCCATCGGCCACCACCTTGTCCCGCGTCAGCTCCACCGGACCGCCGGAATTGTTCGGCCCATCGCCCGACACATCAATCACCCGCCGAAGACCCCGCACCGGTGAGCGGGCAAAAAGACGGTGGGCCACATCCACCGCCCCTGAGATCGACGTGAAAAAGGCCCGCGAAATCGGATAGGCCGCCAAGGTGTCGGCAAAGGCGTTGGCCTCCTCGGCCGTGGAGATCACCCGCCAGGGCACCACGACCGACTGCATGTGGCTACCGGCCCACTCCAAATAAGTGATGGCAATGCGCCCATTGGGGCCGTCCTTGATGGCTTTGAGGAGGTTGGGATCGCGCAAGGCGGCCACATAGCCGTCGCGCTGCAGGCGCTGTTCGTCCAGATCCATGGAAAGAGACACATCGACCGCAAGCACCAACTCCAGATCTACGAACTCTTTAACCGCAGCACCATTGTCCGCAGAACCAGTGTCCGCCTGAGCCCAGGCAGGCGCCGCCCAGCACAGGACGATTGAGAGGAGAAAGCCAAGACGTCTGAGACACGACAGGGTGTGACCTAGCATGGCTGAGAGACTAGCACGTTAGAATGTTTCACCACACCCTCTCTTGCACACCAAGCCCCGCCTGGGTGATATGCCGCAGATACGTGACGTGAGCCGTAGACCCTATGACCAAACCAAAGCTGCCCACCGGCTCTGACCCCGCTCCGCGCACCCTCCGCCGCGCCAATCATATTCTCGACAACGCCTATATCGGCCCCGCTCGCGACCCCCAGGTTGAGCAAATCACCCGCAATATTCTGGACCGCTTTAAGGACTGACCATGCCACTCCCCAGGCCGCTGAGCGGCGTCACCGTTCTGGACTTCGGACACTATCTGGCAGGCCCGCTCACAGGGATGATGCTGGCCGATATGGGCGCAGATGTGTTGCGCATCGACCCACCCGGCGGACCCCGCTTTGACGATCCCGCCTTCCACATGCTCTCGCGCGGCAAGCAATGCCTGACCCTCGATCTGAAGGATGAGGCCCAGCGGCAAACAGCTATCGCGCTGGCCAAGCGTGCGGACATTCTGATCGAGAACTTCCGCCCCGGCGTGATGGACCGGATGGGCCTGGGCGCTGAGACTTTGCGCGCGCTCAATCCCGGCCTGATCTATCTCTCGCTCCCCGGGTTCGCCTCAACCGACCCGGACCTGTCCGCTCAGCCGGCCTGGGAAGCGGTGATCGCTGCGCGCACCGGCCAGTTCACCGATATGGGGCTGAACCGCCGGCTCATGGGCATCAACCCGTCCTTTACCCCACTCACCCTCGCCTCAGCTTATGGTGCGGCCTTCGGCGCCATGTCCGTGCTCTTCGCTTTGGCCGCCAGAGACCGCATGGGCGGTGATCATATCGAAGTGCCCTTGGCCGCGGCTCTGTTTGAGGGCTTGGTCTACAATTGCGAACAGCTGGAAGACTATCCGGACCGCTACAAATCCCCCCGCGAAGTGGAGCTGGAACGGCGGGCAGCTGAAGGCCTGCCCATGAACTTGAGCTTTGCCGAGCTCTCTGAGTTCCTGGACCCGTTCTACCGCACCTACACCTGCGCTGATGGCCGCAGGTTCTATGTGGTGGCCGGGTCCGTGGCAGGTCACCCGAACCGGGTTCTGGAGGTGCTGGGGCTTGACGATCTGGCGGCCGAGCTGGCCGATTTCTCCGGTTACTTGGACACCGCTGATTGGCCGGCGGAGTGGAGCCTTCGGAACTATCCCGTGGGGCCTTCTGATCGCCAGCGGATCTCGGCGGCCATGAAGGCGGCCTTCAAAAAGCGCCCTGCGGCTGAGTGGGAGGAACTGTTCGGAACGGCAAAGGCTCCGGCCACGGCCCAGCGCTCCACCAAAGAATGGCTGAGCGATCCCCATGCCCTGGCATCCGGGCTCATCTTAGAAGCGGACATGCCTGGCTTTGGCCTGATGCACCAGATGGGCAATGTCGCCTGGCTGGACGGGGACGATGAGGCCCTGAATAAACACGCCTGCCGGCCCGCCGACCTCACCACCTGGCTGGAGGCACCGGAACAGGCGAGCGGCGCCAGCGGCACCGGTGGTTGGCTGGATGGCCTAAAGCTGCTCGACCTCACCAATGTGATTGCGGGCCCCACAATCGGCTCCACCCTCGCCCGCTTTGGCGCGGCGATCACTCACGTGCAGCCTGTGGAACCGTCCGTCGATCCTTGGAACGCGGTTGTGTTTGGCCTCCACGCCCAACGCGGCAAAGAGAGCGTGCTGCTCAACCTCAGCACTGACGAAGGTCAGGATGTGCTTGCCCGGCTGATCTCAGAGGCGGATGTGATCACCATGAACGGCACCGACGCTCAGCGGAGCCGGCTGGGTCTTGCCGCGGGCCGGCTCAAGGCCCTGAACCCGGAGGCGATCCTGGTGCAGCTCGATGCCTTTGGCGGTCCCGCCCGTGGGCCTAAGTCCGATCATCTGGGTTATGATGATCTCGCCCAGGCCGCCACCGGCGTCATGGTGCGCTTCGGCGGCGGGGCGGACACCCCGGAAGAGCACGCCCATTTTGGCACGATCGATGTGCTCACCGGGTTCTGTGCCTGCGTCTCTCTGGGCGCTGCGCTGCTTCAGCGTCAGCGCACAGGCCAGGCGGATGTTGCCCGCGCTTCGCTTGCCTCGGCCGGCAATCTGATCCAGGCGCAGTTCATGTACGACTATCCTGGCAGAGCGCCGTTTGATGAACCCTCCGGGCGCGAGGTGAAAGGCTGGGGGCCGTTCTATTCCTGCCATCCGGCCAGTGACCAGTGGCTCTTCCTGGCCGCACCGGACGAAGGTCGGGCCCTGTTGGAGCGCGTTTCGGAGTTCTCCGGGCTCGGCGATCTTGATGAAGAGGGCTTGGTCTTGGCCCTCAGCGAGCGGTTCGCGCAAAAGCCGCTTGCTCACTGGACTGCCGCAATCCCCAGCGGATCAACCACGGTGATTGCCTTAGGTTCCCTCCACGCCACACGCGATGACGCCCTTCAGTTGGATGAGGGTGAGGAAATCGATATCGCCAAGGCCACCTTCCGCGCCGTGCGCCACACCCGCCATCCCATGGGACGCTGGGTGGATCTGGTAGCCCCCAACGCCGTGCGCCCGGCCAACGCCACCATCACAATCCCAGGTCCTGCGCCCAAGTATGGTGCCGACACTGTCCGCGCATTGGAAGGGTTGGGCTATAGCGCTGAGGAGATTGAGGGTCTCATCCGCGAGGGCCATGCCGGGACCAAATGGGCGGAGAAGTATCTACCGGAATAGCACCACCGCGCCCTTGCGAACGCGAGGGCCCATGGCTCGAATCTCTCCTTTGGCTAAGAAGGTCCTCGCTTTCGCAAGGACGCTAGCAAAACTCCGTCATGCCCGCGAACGCGGGCATCCAGCTCCGAGAAGTATCGCAGATCCCCGCCTACGCGGGGATGACACTGAGTTGAGCTTCACCCCTCTCCAGCCGCCTGCTGTGCAAAAAACGAGGTGTCATCCGGCTTCTCCGGCAACGGCATGTCGAACGCGCTGCAGCGCACCCGGCCTGAGGGTTCGCCGCGGATCAGCTCGTGCGTCAGGGTACTCGGCAGATGGTTCTCACTGAGCTCAATGGCATCCTCAGCGTAGTAGGTTGCGATGTAGAGGGTGCGCGGCTTGTCCGATAGGTTCGGAGCAGAGCCGTGCAGCAGGCTTGAATGCATCAGGCAAACGGACCCGGCCTTACCGGTGCATTTGACGATCTTGTTCTGATGCGCTTCCACCACGTCGTCAGCCACGGTGCCGGTGAATTTCCCACCGTGCCAATGCGGATAGAGCGGGCCCTTGTGGGACCCGGGCACCACCTCCAGCGGACCGTTCTCCAACGTCACATCGTCCACGAACAACAGCGCCGTGATGAGATCGTCATTGGTCATGGGCTGGAAGGGAAAGTCCTGATGAAACTTCACCTTGGTGGCCGCCCCCGGCAGCTTTGAGTTGACCTTACCATGGTGGAACTTGATGGCCGGCCCGATCAAGTCCACCACGTAATCCACGGTGCGGGCATTGCGCATCACATCGGCATAAACCTCAGACACCTCTTCAGGCGATTGCACCCGGCGCAGCGCAGGACTTTCCGCGCTATGGCCCGGCTCCAGATCAAATCGCGCGCGCCCGTCCAGCGTCTCGCCATAATCTTCTTCATGGCCGCGGCTCTCGTCCACCCAGCCAGCGAAGACATCGCGCAGAGCGCTGAGCTCTTCTACAGTCACCGCCTCTTCCACGGTCAGAACACCGTCGCGCCAAAACTGATCAATCTGCTCTTGGGTGAGTGTGGTCATGGTTCTGTCTCCAGCAAATGAACATCTGGTCTATACCAGAAAAATCTGGTATAGACCAGAGAAGATGTACCGCAACACCAAACCCAATGGGACCACCGCCCCCCGCTTCCGGCGTATCGTTGATCATCTGCGCGCTGAGATCATCGCCGGCCGCTTGCCGGAGCACGCAGCCCTTCCGTCCGAGCGGGCGGTGGCCGGCCAGCACGGGGTGAGCCGCATGACGGCCCGGCGCGCGCTTGAGGCGATGGAGGCTGAAGGGCTTGCCTATAGCGCCGAACGTAAGGGCCGCTTCGTCTCCCCGCCCAGGCTCAACTACCCGGTGAGCAGCATGGCGAACTTCCTCACCGATGCTGAGAAGAACGGCGTGGAACTGGAGGTCCAGGTGATTGCCACCGGAGAACGCACAGCCGATGCCGCCTTGGCGGGCATCCTCTGTGTGCCGGAAGGTGAGGCACTGTCTGAGGTCACCCGGCTGTTCCTGAATGGCGGCCATGCCACGTTTCTGGAGACGGAGTATGTGCTCGCCGGCCTCTACGCCGACCTGTTACAGGCGCACGATGCAGCGACCAAGCCCTTGGCCGAACAGCGCTTCAGCCCGTTTGGCCACGACGCCGACATCGTCATCCGCATGCGCCCGCTCAGCGCCGAGGAGGCTGAGCTGCTGGGGCTTTCTCCCAATCAGGCGGGCATTGAAGCTGAGCAGCTTGTGCGCGATGAGACCGGCCAGGCCTTCTGCTTCAGTCGCCAGATCTGGCGCGGCGAGCTGGCCCAATTCTCCGCCAGGGCAATCGTGAACCGCTGAGAATGGATGGTTATTACGAAACGAACCCAATTTCGCGTAAGGCATTGTTTGCACATTGAAATCAGCGCTATTTGGCCTTGAGAGTTGACTTTGCTCTCGCTTGTGCCTCCCCGCGCGGGGATGACGATAAGGGAGCATTACACGTTCATGCTCAAGAGCACCGCACCACCAGCTTACCGAAATGCCCCGCCGCCTCCATCGCATGATAGGCAGACCGTGCATCCTCAAACGCAAAGCTCTCATGGATCACCGGCTTCAGGCCATGGGTCTCGATGGCCCGGTTCATGTCCGCAAACATGCGCCGCGAACCCACATAGATGCCTTGAACCTTGAGCGACTTGCGCATGATCGCGAGCGGATCGATCTGCCCGCCCACCAGGATGCCGATGAGGCCAATGGTGCCGGCCACTCGGGTGGCTTCGATGGACTTCTGCAAGGTGCCAGGCCCGCCGACTTCCACCGTCAGATCCACCCCGCGCCCGCCGGTAAGCTTCAGAACCTCCTGATCCCAGTCCGGCGTCTGCCGGTAGTTCACCGTCTCCCAAGCGCCCATTTGCTTGGCGCGCTCCAGCTTCTCATCGCTTGAAGAGGTGATGATCACTCGCGCACCCAAAAGGTTCAAAAACTGAAGTGCATAGATCGAGACCCCGCCCGTGCCAAGCAGCAACACCGTGTCGCCCGCTTTGGTGCCACCGGTTTCCACGACCGCGTTCCAGGCGGTGAGCGCCGCACAGGGCAAGGTCGCCGCCTCCTCATAGCTCATGTGTTCCGGGATGGCGATCACGCCGCCGGCCTCAAGGACCACCTCTTCAGCCAAAACCCCATCGCGCGCACCACCAAGGGCGCTGGCCATGATCTCGGTGCTGCAGGGGCCGTCCTCCCAGGCTTGAAAGAAACAGCTGGCCACCCGGTCTCCCACTTGAAGATCGCTCACGCCAGGGCCCACCTCGACAATCTCACCGGCGCCATCAGAGTTCGGCACAGCTGGAAACTTAAGGCCCCGCGGAACCGGATCTTTGATCGTGGAGAGGTCGCGGTAATTGATCGCCGATGCATGCATCCGCACCTTCACCTGCCCGGCTCCCGGCGCCCCCACCTCCCGGTCAGCCAGCTCAAGGGCATCCACCCCACCATCAGACACAATCTGCCAAGCACGCACAGCCTCTCTCCTTCCAACACAGAATTCCACTTCAGCCTCCACTGGTAGCCGCTATAAAGGGGTTTGAAAAGATTGCGAGGACAAAGGCTCGATTATGCCACAAGACGCCGCCGCCCCGACCTGGGACCCCAGCCACTACGACGCCCACGGCCGCTTCATCTCGCGCTACGGATTGGAGCTTTTGGACTGGCTGGCCGCACAGCCTGGAGAACAGATCTTGGACTTCGGCTGCGGCGATGGTTTCCTCACCCAGGAGATTGCGAACACTGGCGCTGACGTATTGGGCGTAGATCTCGACCCTCGCATGGTGGAAGGAACCCGGGCGCGCGGCCTAAAGGCAGAGCATGTTGACGGAACGGCGCTGAGGTTCGAAGAGCGGTTCGATGCAGTGTTTTCAAACTCCGTGCTGCAGTGGATCAAACAGCCCGACCCCGCGCTCCAATCCATCCACCGGGCCCTGAAGCCTGGCGGACGGTTCGTGGTGGATGTGGCCGGGCTCGGCAACCTGGCGGCGATTCTGGTGGCCATGCGGGCTGTAGGAGACGAGCTGGGCGGCGATCCTGACCTGGCCTTCCCGTTCTATGCGCCCACGGAGGATGAGTTCACTCGGCTTTTGACGGCCAACGGCTTTGAGATTGAACGCTCAGACACCTCGCCGCGCTACACGGCCTTGCCGTCGGATTTGTGGAACTGGATCGGCAGCATCTTTCAGCCCTTCTTCAGCCAGTTCGATGAGGTGACCAATCAGAAGGTGCGCGCCCGCGTCTTGGAGCTGCTGGAACCGGTGCTGCGCGATGTCTCCGGCCAATGGCACATCGACCACGTCCGCGTCCGTGTCATCGCCCGAAAGCTCGGCTAGCTCACCTCTGCGCGGTTTGCCATTCCGGGTGGATCCAGGGTGTTTGGTTCGATGGTGGAAGCGGCGTCTTCCCCAGGATGTGGTCGGCAGCCTTCTCACCCGTCATCAAGGACGGCGCGTTGAGATTGCCATTGGGAATCAGCGGGAAGATGGAGCTGTCGGCCACCCGAAGCCCCTCCACGCCGATCACCCGGCATTCCGGGTCCACCACGGCCATGGGATCGTCCACCGAACCCATCTTGCAGGTGCCGGATGGGTGATAGGCGCTTTCGGCATGCTCGCGAATGAACGCCTCAATAGCCTCATCTGACTGCACATCATCACCCGGCTGAATCTCGCGGCCCTTATATTTGGCCATCGCCGGTTGGGAGAAGATCTCCCGGGTGAGCCGCACACAATGGATGAAATCCTTCATATCTTCCGGATCGGCCAGATAGTTGAAAAAGATCTCCGGCGCCTCAAACGGATCAGACGTGGTGACGCGCACATGGCCGCGTGAGCGCATGCGCTGTGGCCCCACATGGGCCTGGAAGCCATGGCCATCAGACGCCTCTTTGCCATCATAGCGGATGGCTGCTGGCAGAAAGTGGTACTGGATGTCCGGATATTCAACACCGGCCCGCGAGCGGATAAACGCGCAGGATTCAAAGTGGTTGGTGGCCCCCAGCCCAGACTTGAAGAGCAGCCATTGCAGACCGATCAGACCCTTGGAGAACAGACCCAAGCTGCCGTTCAAGGAGACCGGCTCGGTGCATTCCACCTGAAGATAAACCTCCAAATGGTCCATCAGGTTCTCGCCCACACCGGGAAGGTGGTGGAGTGTTTTGATGCCTGCGGCGTTCAAAACCTCGCCATTGCCAATGCCGGACTGTTGCAGCAGCGCCGGTGAGTTGATGGCACTTGCGGCCAGAATGACCTCCCGGTTCGCCTTCGCAACCAGAGTGTCGCCGCCATGCTCATACTCCACGCCCACAGCCCGCTTGCCCTCAAACAGAACGCGCTTGGCCCGCGCCCTCGTGATCAACTCCAGATTGCTGCGGGCCATGGCCGGCCGCAGGAACGCATTGGCCGCTGACCAACGCCGTCCGCCCCAGATGGTCATTTCCATGGGGCCGAAGCCCTCTTGCTGGGCGCCATTATAGTCTTCGGTGATGGGATAACCGGCTTGGCGGCCGGCCTCCATGAACGCAGCATACAGCGGGTTCTCCAGCTTGCCGCGGGTTACATGGAGGGGGCCGTCTGAGCCACGCCAGCCGTCTTCCCCGCCATGAGAGGTCTCAAGACGCTTGAAGTAGGGCAGCACATGGCGGAAGCCCCAGCCATCCGCGCCCATCTCTTCCCAGGTGTCGAAATCCTTGGCGTGCCCGCGCACGTACACCATGCCATTGATAGAGGACGAACCGCCCATCACCTTGCCCCGGGGCACGGCCATCTCGCGCCCAGCCATATGAGGCTCCGGTTTGGTGCGGTAGCCCCAGTCATAGGTGCTCATGTTCATCGGATAGGACAGAGCAGACGGCATCTGGATGAACGGGCCGATGTCCGTTCCACCATATTCCAGCACCAGCACCGAATGCTGACCGTCTTCGCTCAGCCGGTTGGCCAGTACCGATCCGGCAGACCCGGAGCCCACAATCACATAGTCAAAGCTTCCGCTCATTGCCGTGCTCCGTGGTAGGCAATCTGAAGATCCACATAGGAGCCCAGCAGTCGGCGGGCATGGTCCGGATCGGGCAGATCGCCCTTAAGGGCAAACTGCAGCCACAGCCCATCAATCAGCGCAGCCGCCCCTTCCGCTGCGAGGCGGGCCTCAGCCGCCGGCATAAGGGCCGCAAACCCATGGCGCAGATTGCTCGCCAGGCGCGCGCCATAAATGTTGAAGATGCGCCTCAGTACCGGGGCGTTCAGGGCCGAGCCATAGAGCGACAACCAGGCAGTCATCACTTCCACACTGAACTGTTGAGGCGCAAAGCTCGCATCCACAATCGCCAAAACGCGCCCGCGCGGATCCTCTGCCGTGCGCAGCCGGTGCACCGTCTCCACGCGCAAGTCCTCCAGGAGCGAGCGCATGGTCTCAAAGATCAGATCGTTCTTGTCGTCGAAATAGTGATGGATGATGCCCGTGGACACGCCTGCCTTCCGAGCGATCCGCGCCAAAGTGGCATCGGCCAACCCATATTCGTGAATTGAGGAAATCGCAGCCGCAATCAACTGCTTGCGCCGCAACGGCTTCATTCCAACTTTCGGCATGCCAACACATCTCCCAACCCCGGTGAGCTGAAAGATACCCGGTTTTTAATTGGACGATCAATCAAAAACCGACGCTTTAAGCCTCGTTTGCCGCAACGCCAGAACCGCATGGGTCACCACGCAGATAAGCACGATGGCCCCGCCAATCAGGGTCGTGGTCTCTGGCACCTCTCGCACCACGAGAAACGTCCAGATAGGTCCCATCACCGTTTCCACCAGAGTGAGCAACGTGACCTCCGCGGCCGGAATGTATCTGGACGCCCAGGTGATGAAGGAAAACCCAAGGCCCACCTGAACGACACCTAGGAGCAGAGCGTAAATGTAGTCCGTGGGCGGGATGATGAGTGTGGGCGCCATGAAGAAGCTGAAGCAAGCTGCAAAAAAGCCGCCGAGGCACGTTGCGGCCAGCATGTCGCGGTCTCGGGCCAGCCGGCACAAAATGACGAAAATGGCAAAGGTCAGCACCGCGCCAAAGGCAAAGAGATTGCCAAGCAGCCGGCCCGCAGATACCGCACCGGTGAGCATGATCGAAACACCCACAAGGGCGCCCAACAGGATCAAGGCGGTTCTGAGCGAGAGCTTTTCCCCCAACACGGGCCAGGCGATGGCTGCGGTGAAGAGTGGGCCCATGGAGATCACGAACACCGCATTGGCCACCGTGGTGTGGAGCAGGGCGAAGAGGTAGAAGCAGAACCCTGACCCGATGGTCACGGCCACGGCAAGACCAATCGGTGAGAACGCGAGTTTGATCGCGTCCATGGACCGCCAGCCGTACTTCGCGACGATCAGCAGCAGCAACGTTACCGTAAAAGCGCCGGACCTGTAGGTGAGTATTTGCCAGCCCTCAGCCTCTTCGATGAGCCGCACCAAAGGTCCACCAAAGCTGAGGCACAGGCCACCCAAAAGCCCAAAAGCAATGCCCCGGGCCTGCCCGCCGGAGAGGCCAGAAGATGCAACTGACATGAAATATCCCTTGTGCCCGCAATTAGGCTCACAGTGACCGCAGCAGCGCCGGCGCGCAAGGCTTTACTGCTTGGGCTCGCCAACCGTATTGCGCAACGTCCCCACCCCCTCCAGGGTCACCTCCACCGCATCGCCCGCCTTCATGGGCTGGGTCTTTCCTGGCGTGCCGGTGTAGATCACATCACCCGGCTCAAGGGTGATGTAGCGGGAGATGTAGCTCACCATGCGGCTCACAGAATTCAGCATCTTGGAGGTACGTTCGCGCTGCACCACTTTGCCGTTCACTTTCGTTGTGAGCTCAAGATCATCATAATTGAGCCCACGCACCACCCACGGCCCAAGCGGGCCAAAGGTGTCTGAGCCCTTGCCGCGGATAATGTTGAGAAGGTTGGTGCCGATGGAGCGCTCGGAGATATCGTTGCCGATGGTCACCCCGAAGATGTGGTCTGCCACGTCGGCCTCAGAGATATTGCTGGCGCGTTCTGCAATCACCACCACCATCTCTCCCTCATAGTGCAGCGCCTTGGAACCAGGGGGCGGCACGATTTTCTCACCCGTGGCGATGATGGACGAAGGCAGCTTGGAGAAGAGACCGATCTCTCCATCCTTCAAGGCCCGCGGATTGGGATAGTTGAGCGCCACGGCGATTACCTTACTTGGCTCGACAGGCGCCAGCAGCTTGGCCCCCTCCAAGGGCACCACCTCACCGGTGTATTTGGGATCGTCCCCAAAAAACGACTTATCCAGTAACCGAACCTGGCCGAGGCTCAAGACACCGTACCGCGCCACGCCTTGGTGCAAGATGCGCACATATTTGTTGAGTTCATCATCGCCTGTATCGGCCACCGCGGACACGGGCAGCAGTGCGGTAAGCGCAAGAATGAGACCAAGCGCGAGCGCTCTAAACACCGAGATAACGTTCCTGCAGCGTGTCATCGGCCTTCAGCTCATCCGACGTTCCAGACCAAACCACTTTGCCCTTTTCTATAACATAGTGGCGGTCGGCCAGCCGGATCAAATCGGCAATGTTCTTGTCCACCACCAGAATGGAGAGGCCGTCATCCTTGATCCGTTGCAGGCACTCCCAGATCTCATCGCGGATGAGCGGCGCAAGGCCTTCGGTCGCCTCATCCAGAATGAGCAGCTTGGGATTGGTCATCAGCGCCCGTCCGATGGCCAGCATCTGTTGTTCACCACCAGACAGGAGATTGCCCATAGAGGTTGCCCGGCTCTTTAGGGCCGGAAACATCTGGTAGATGCGCTCCAGGGTCCAGGGGCTGGCATCGCCTTGCCGGTTGGCGGCGGTGGCCACAAGGTTCTCGCGCACCGAGAGATTGGGAAAGATCTGCCGGCCCTCCGGCACCAGACCGAGGCCAGCCTGGGCGATCTTGAACGCCTTGGCACCGGCAATCTCGGCACCGTCAAACACCACCGAACCAGCCTTCGGGTTCACAATGCCCATGATGGAATTGATGGTGGTGGTTTTGCCCATGCCGTTGCGGCCCAGCACCGTGACCACCTCACCCGCGTTCACCTGCAACTCGATGCCGAACAGAACCTGCGAGGCGCCATAAGCGCTTTCCAGGGCCGAGACCTTGAGCATCAGACCGCCTCCCCGAGATAGGCCTGACGCACCTCATCGTTGCCGCGGATCTCAGCGGGCGAGCCGGTGGCGATCAGGCGGCCATAGACCATGACAGAGATCCGGTCGGCCAGGGCAAACACCGCATCCATGTCATGTTCCACCAGCAACATGGTGATGCCGTCCAGGCCTTTAAGGGTCTGCACCATGCGGCCGGATTCCTCCGGCCCCATGCCCGCCATGGGCTCATCCAGCAGCATCAGTTGCGGCTTCGTCGCCAAGGCCATGGCGATCTCCAACTGGCGCCGCTCCCCGTGGGACATTTCAGAGGCCAGGCTATTCGCCCGGTCCTGCAGGCTGACCTTTTCCAGCATCTCCATAGCCGGACCACGCAAAGCCGCATCTTGCCGGGCGGGGCGCCAGAAGCGGAACGAATGGCCGGCATGGGCCTGCACGGCCAGCGCCACATTGTCGAGCACGCTCAGGCCCATGAACACCGAGGTAATCTGAAAAGACCGCGCCAGTCCAAGGTGCGACCGCCGTTGGGCGGTGAGCCGGGTGATGTCTTGATCGTTGAACAGGATGGCGCCTTCATCCGGGGCCAGCATGCCGGAGAGTTGGGCAATCAAGGTGGTTTTGCCCGCGCCGTTTGGCCCGATCACCGCGTGGCACTCGCCCTCTTCCACCTGAAGCGACACGTGATCGGTGGCCGTGACACCGCCGAAGCTCTTCTGGAGATCTTGGGTTTCGAGCATGACTTGGGCCATGTCAGCGCCCCAACCGGTCGAGCAGGCCAGAGACGCCACCCTTCACGAACAAAACGATGAGGATCAGCATGATGCCAAACGGCAAATGCCAATGCACGGTGAAGGAGGACAGAAGCTGCTCCAGGAGAAGGAAGATGGCAGCCCCGATCACCGGCCCAAAGACAGAGCTCGCCCCGCCCAGAATGACCATGAACATCAGCTCTCCAGAGGCCGCCCAGTCCATCATTTCCGGAGAGATGAAGCTCGTGAAGTTGCCGAGCAAGGCGCCGGCATAGCCGCAAATGGCCCCGGCAATCACAAAGGCGGCCAGGCGGTAGATATAGGTGCTGTACCCAAGCGAGCGCATCCGGTCTTCATTGCCCTTGGCGCCCTGGATGACCATGCCGAAGCGCGAGTTGACAATGCGGTGCACCAGATAAAGCACGGCCAAAAGCGAGCCGTAACACAGGAAGTAGAACGCGAGCGGATTGCCGGTGTCTATGCCAGGCAGTTCAGAGCGGCTCGTAATCACCAGCCCATCATCGGCCCCATACTGCTCTAAAGAGACGAACAGGTAGAACACCATTTGCCCGAAGGCCATGGTGATCATGATGAAGTAGACACCCCGCGTGCGCAGGCAGATCGCCCCGGTGATGAGCGCAAACAAGGCCGTCACCGCGATGGCCAGCGGGATCTGTACCAGGCCCGAGGTCGTGGCGAGGCCCCAATCCTCTAGTCCTCCGTAGAGCCAATGGTGCGCTGGAATGCCCACGGCATAAGCGCCCAGGCCCAGATAGGCGGCGTGGCCAAAGCTGATCAGCCCGCCATAGCCCAG
>JBCDIP010000002.1:0-27048 GCA_038748855.1 Pseudomonadota bacterium | reverse complement strand
CGGACCGCATCGCGGTGATGAACGCGGGGCGCATTTTGCAGATCGGCTCGCCGCGGGACATCTATGACCATCCCGCAGAGCGTTTCGTGGCCAACTTCATCGGCGAGACCAACTTCCTGGACGCTGAGTTGGTGAGCGCGAAAAACGGATCGGCGCGCCTGCGTCTTCCCTCCGGCAAAATGGTGAACGCGGCTCTCGCCGAAGGTGCGCGCACGGAGGGGAAAGTCTCCATTGTGGTGCGTCCGGAACATGCCGGCCTGACCACTGCAAAGAGCAAGGCAGCCCTCACGGGACGCCTGGAAAACGTGGTTTATTTCGGAACCGATACGCATTACCACCTGCGCCTTGAAGGCGGCGGCGAGCCGTTCATTGTGCGCCAGCAGAACAGCCGCGACATCGAGGAAACCCTGGAGCCCGGCGCGGAGGTGGGCATTGAGATCGGCAAAAACGCCGTCCAGGTGTTGAGGGACTGAGATGAGCGATTTTGCGGCCTCATCCCGGATCTCCGTTGACGATGCGCCGCAAGATGCCGCGAGCGCCCTGGAGGCTGCCGAACGCCAGGAGGCCAAGCGCCGCTGGCTGTTGCTGACCCCGGCCCTGGTGATCTTGCTCTTAGCGGCCAGCGGTCCCTTGCTGATCGTCCTCACCTATTCTTTCCTGAAGCCAGGAGATTATGGCGGCGTCATCTGGCAGTTCTCCACCGAGGCCTGGTTCAATGTCTTTCTCCAGGAAGATATCTTTGAAGAAACCGTCACCTTCTCCGATGCGCATTTGTCCATCTTCTGGCGCTCGGTGCGGCTCTCTTTGGGCACCACCCTCATGGCGTTGCTCATCGGCTTCCCCACGGCCTATTTTATGGCGACGCGGCCAGCCTCCTCCCGGGATCTGTGGCTGTTTCTGATCACCATTCCGTTCTGGACCAACCTCTTGATCAGAACCTTCGCGATCATGGAAGTGATCCGCAACGAAGGCATCATCAACTCCATCCTGATCGGGATTGGCATCATCGACACGCCTATCCAGATGATGTTTACCGATTTCGCCATCATGCTGGGCATGCTCTACGTTTATCTGCCCCTCATGGTGCTGCCGATCTATGCCTCCATGGAGAAGCTGGACTTCCGCCTGGTGGAGGCCGGCTACGACCTTTACGCCACCCGCTGGCGGGTGTTGAAGCGGGTGATCTTTCCGCTGGTGAAACCAGGGGTCATTGCAGGCTCCATCCTGGTGTTCATCCCCTCTCTGGGCGCTTACGTGACTCCCCGGGTTCTGGGTGGCGGCAAAAACCTGATGCTGGGCAACCTGATTGAGCTGCAATTTGGCCAGGGCCGGAACTGGCCGCTGGGTGCGGCTCTGTCCATCACCTTGCTGGCCATCGTCATGATCGCGCTGCTTGCCTATGTGCGCAACGTCTCCCGCCAGGAGAACACCCATGGCTGACGTGAGCACACCCGCCCGATCCCGCTTTTCCATCAAGCGCCAGCCCGGTTTCACCACGATCGCGCTCGTGTGCTTCCTTATGCTCTACGCCCCGATCATCACTCTGGTGACCTATTCTTTCAATGCGGGCACCTCCGTGGCGATCTGGGAAGGGTTCTCCTGGCGCTGGTATGAGGCGGCCTGGCAGAATGAGCAGGTGCAGGACGCCGCCGTCCGGTCCCTGATTGTGGCCGCCTGCGCTGCCTTTATTGCCACCTCCGCGGCCACTATGGCAGCACTGGCCACCACGCGCACCAAGCCTTATCGTGGTCTCACCACCGTCTATGCTCTCATCAACCAGCCCTTGATGGTGCCGGAAATCGTCACCGCGGTGGCGCTGCTCATCTTCTTTGCCGTCATCAAGGTGAACACAGGCTACCAGGGCCTTGGCTATCTGATCCTCGCCCATACGGCGTTTTGCATTCCGTTTGCCTATCTGCCCATCCGGGCCCGGCTTGAGGGGATGGATCTTTCCCTGGAAAGCGCGGCAGCTGATCTCTACGCAACCCCCTGGCTCACCTTCCGGCGGGTGACCCTGCCGCTGCTGCTGCCTGGAATTTTGGCTGGTGCCATGCTGGCCTTTGTGATTTCCTTGGACGATGTGGTGATTACGGAGTTCGTCAAAACCCCTGGCCAGGACACGCTGCCCACATACATGCTGGGCCAGCTGCGCCGGGTGGTGACGCCTGAAGTGAATGCCATCTCGACCGTGCTGCTCACGATCTCGGTGGTTCTGGTGAGTGTGTTCTTCTTCCTCAACCGGAGGAAAAGTAAGTGACCTGCAACAAGAATGGGAGACGTCTGTCATGAAACTGAAACTTGTTAGCCTGGCGAGCGCCACTTTGCTTGCGCTCAGTGCATCGGCCCATGCGGAAGGTGAGCTCAACATCTTCAACTGGGGCAACTACACCAACCCGGAGCTGGTCAAAAAGTTCGAAGCCGAACACAATGTGAAGGTGACCATCACCGACTACGATTCCAATGACACTGCATTGGCGAAGATCAAGGCCGGCGGCCATGGCTTTGACATTGTCGTGCCCTCGGCCAGTTACATTCCGATCTGGATCAAAGAGAATTTGATCATGAAGACGGAACCCAACAAGATGCCGAACTTCAAGCACATGGATCCGCGCTGGATCGACGTGTTTTACGATAAGGGCCGCGAATACACCGTGCCCTGGCAATGGGGCACCGTGGGCCTGACCGTGAACAAGTCCGTCTATTCCGGCAATCCGAATACATCGGCCATTTTCCTCGATCCGCCAGACGAGCTGAAAGGCAAGATCAACGTGGTGCCGGAAATGCTCGACGTGATGTATCTCGCCATCAAATATGTGGGCGGAGAGTACTGCTCCGGCGACAAGGCCATGTTGAAGAAGGTGCGCGACAAGCTTCTGGAAGCCAAGCCGCACTGGATCTCCATCGACTATGGCAACGTGGAAAAATTCGCCAAGGGCGACCTCTCCGCAGGCGTCTACTGGAACGGCGCTTCATTCCGCGCCCGTCTGCAGAACAAAGACATTGTCTATGGCTACCCGAAAGAAGGTTATCCGATCTGGATGGACAACGTGGCCGTTCTGAAGGACGCCAAGAACGTTGAAAACGCAAAGACCTTCCAGAACTTCGTCATGGACCCGAAGAACGCGGCCCTGATCTCCACGTTCGCCCGCTACGCCAATGGCATCAAGGGCTCTGAGGCGTACATGCCGGAAGATATGAAGACCGCCCCGGAGGTCAACGTGCCTGAAGAGTTCAAGTCTGTCGGCGCAATTGCCGAGACCTGCCCGCCGGATGTGGTGAAGCTCTACACCCGGATCTGGACCGAACTGCAAAAATGATCAACGCAAGAAACCTGGGGGCCATGTGGCTCCCAGGTCTTTTAGGTGCCGCGTGTGTCTTACTCCTCGACGTGGCGCCGGCTCTCTCAGCCGATGCCTGCGAGCAGCCGGAGAAGGTGTGCAGCGCGCGAGACGCGGTGTTCCGCATTTCGGCCTTTGATCCTGTGGGCAGCGCCGTGCGCATTGGCCCCAACCGCCTGATAACGTCGCGGCACATTGTGGCCGACCGCAAAACGGTCGATCTCTTCTTGGCTGATGGCACTAAGCTCGCCGCCAAGGTGGAGCCGTCAGGCTATGCGGGCGATGCCATACTGCTCAGCGTTGAAGGATTGCCAGATGGACCCTACCTTGCGACCGCTTCCACGCAGAAGGGCGCAGAAGTGTTCACGGTGGGGGCAGATATCTCCAGACGCCGGATCAGGGCTTATGCGCCCGGCAAGGTTCACCTGCTGCCGGCGCAGGGCAAGCCCTTGGCCCGTGTGCATCACTCCGCTTACACCCAGCAGGGCAATAGCGGTGGAGCGCTGGTGAACGCTAAGGGCGAGCTCGTGGGCATCGTCGCAGCTGGAGGGGAGGGGCGTTTTGAGGCGGTACCGGCCTCTGCCATTGCGGCGCTTGAGGCTGCGGTGAGCGCGGACGACATTGAAAAGGGCACGGAGATCGGCAATGCGATCAAGGTGTGCACACTGAATCTGGAACGACTTTACAGTCAGCGCGGCCCCTTGTCCGATCAAGAGGCAAAGGCACTTGTCACCTCGTGTAAACGGACGGGCAACCGGCAGTATTTTGATCTCGCCGGCCAGACTTTGAGCCAGCGCCGCCGAGTAGAAGCAGCCCTTGAGTTGTTTGAAGCCTCAGTTGCCCAAGACCCGCATTCGGTGAACAGCCGCCTCAATTTGGTGATAACCCACCATATTGCCCGTCAATATGAGAAAGAGCTGCCCCATCTGGAGTGGCTCATGGAGAATGCAGGCGAAAACCTCCAGGTTTTGCGTCTTGCGATCCAGGCAGGTGTGTGGGCTGGCGATGAGGCCTTGGCAAAGCGGGCCCTGACAAAGCTCAAGCAAGTCAATCCGAAGTCCGCCCCGGCAGCGGAACGCTTCCTGGCCTCACCCCCACCGAGGCCGGCACCCCTTTAGAGCGCGGCACTCTCCCGCGCCCTTGCGAATGCGAGGGCCCATAGCTCGAAGCGGGCGGATAACTTGCTTGGGTCCTCGCTTGCGCAAGGACGCGGGCGAGGGACTTGTTAGCGAATTGACGACCTTCGCCTTAGCCGTCGTCAGCTGGATTGGGGATCCAGCCCCAGCGAACTTTGGGTCCGGAACGCTCAAAGCTGGGTGCAGCCAGGTCTTTGATCGCAGCCTTCACCTGCGCGCCAGTCCAGCCTGGGTTCTTCGCCAGGAGCCGCGCCGCCAGAGCTGCGACGCGGGGCACCGCGTAACTGGACCCGGAGGCAAACCCGCGCGCGCCGCGATGGTCGGTGACCTCAACCCGTTCCGCCGGTACCATCAGATCAACGCCATTCGGCCCCCAGTTTGAGCCCGGTGCCAGACGCCCGGAGATCGTGGACGAGGTCACCACCAACAGGTTCTCAAGGTCAAAAACTGCCGGGTAGATGGGCGCCTCATCAATGTTGCGGCCATTGTTTCCCGCAGAGACAATGAAGAGCATCTCGGCATGCCGTGCCGCGGCGTCTTTGAAGGCGGTCCAGTTCTTCTCCGTGTTGCTGCCAAGCGGCATGGCGACGATCTTTGCGCCGTTCTTCGCTGCGTGCTCAAGCACCTCAGCCATTCGGCTCATGTCCGGGCGCGGATACCGGTAGGGGATGAGCCGGATATCGGGTGCTTCGCGCACCAAAATGCTGGACACCAGGGTGCCGTGACGAAGCGGATAGAACGGGGAGCGTGCAGCATCCACGTCAAACGGGCGCTTATCCAGATCCCAAAAATCATACCCAATGGCCTCACCATCCGGCGTTCGCGCCAGCCGGGCTGCGATCTCAGGCAGTGTGTAATTCACTCCGCTATCGATATGCGCAACCGTCACGCCGCCAGGGTCTTTTCCATCAGGCACAGATGGATTGAGCGGTTCGCGCCGATCGGTGTCGGCCAGCGCCTCATCAAGATGCACGAGCCATAGTGCAGTCCCACTTGCATCCCGCTCGATCCGTCGCCCATTTGTGACGGCGCATGACGGGCCCGCCTGCAAAGACAAGACGGGGTACACTGCGCCGGCAATCGGTTCGGAGTAGGAGAGGTTGACCCGTCTCACCTCGCCATTGAACAAAGACAAAACCACTGAGACATCCGCACCTGAGGCCTCTTGATAGGTCACCTGCCGCCGTGGGCCGGCCTCGTGAATGTAAATCTGCTGGCCCAACAGGGCGTGGAGCTCCGAGGGCCGCGCGTCCGGGTTTTCGCAGACCGTCTTAAGGACCTTTGCCAGTTGGGCAGGCTCTGTGGCCAGTGCGGCCGTTGACGCGCAGATAAGTGCCAAACATAGCCACACGAAGCGCCGCATCACAGAGACCTGCGGATTTCCGGATCTCGAATCTCGATGAACGAAGGGCCCTCAGCAGCCAATGCGGTCTTGATCTCAATGGCCAAGGCGTCGAGTGAAGCGACGTGTGCCGTGTTCCACCTATAGGCTTTTGCAAGCTCCTGAAAATTCGGGTTCTTCTGAACAATGCCAACTTTGGTAATCCCTGCCTCAGTCATATCATCGGCAATCTGCTGCAACGCCTCGTTGTTCCACATGATGACGATAAGCGGGATGCCCAGTTCCTCCGCCAACCCCATCTCCTGAAGAGTGTACTGAAAACCCGCATCACCGATCAGAGCCACAACAGCGCGTTCCGGCTCAGCCAGTTTGGCGCCGAGAGCAGCCGGCAGGCCATAGCCCAAAGTGCCGTAGCCAATCGGGTGGAACCAATTGCCGAACATGGTGCTGGGATAGGCCACGTTGCCGCTGTAGGCGATCTGGGTCATGTCGGTGAAGACGCTGGAATCTTCCGGCAGGGCGTCGCGGATCGCCTGGAGCACGGTCCGATGAACCTTCGTGGTTTCCAGAAGGTCGGCACCCTCATTGGCCGCCCGCACGGAATTGCACTCATCTCCCAGCGGGTTGGTCTCCCGGCGCTTGGCCGCTGCGGTCAGCTTGTGGGCTGTGTCTGCAGCATCTGCCTCGATGCCCAAAGACGCTGCGGGCTGGCGCTCCAGCAACAGTTCATCCAGGTTCACCACAATCCGGCGGTCGGGGAGCCTTAGGTTCTCGGTCCAATAGTCGGTGTTCGCCAACTCGGTGCCGAGCGCGATCAAAAGATCGCACGAGGCCAAGAGATCCTGAGTGGCGGGCGTGGTCAACGTGGTGCCCAGATAGAGCGGATGATCCAGCGGCATCACGCCTTTGCCGTTGGTGGTGGAGATCACGGGGATGTTGAGGCCTTCCGCAATGGCCAGAACTGCATCGGCCGACCGGGCAATCCCGCCGCCGGCGATGATGATAGGACGCTTCGCGCTGTCGATCATCTCTGCGGCAGCTTCGATGTCTGCCGCTTCAGCTTGGGGAGGGCCGGGAATGTTGCGCACGGCCCAACTGCCGTTGGCCGTCTCGGTGAATAAGGGCAGGGGGACGTGAATGTGCACCGGCACGGGGCGTTCGCTGGCAAACACGGTGAAGGCCCTGGCGATGAGATCTTTGAGCGTCTCCTGATCGTGGGCGATTTCGCTAAAGCCGGCGAGATCCTCGGTCACGGTGGTCTGATCAGCAATTTCGTGCAGGCGGCCGATATTGTGGCCATTCTCTTCCGGCGGGTTCACAGGCGAGATGACCAGCATGGGTGTTGAATCCGAATAAGCCTGGCCCATAGCCGTGGCCAGGTTGGTGACCCCTGCGCCAGTGATCACAAAGCACGCGGCAGGGCGCCCGGACAGGCGGGCATAGCCGTCGGCCATAAAGCCGCCGCCCTGCTCATGACGCGGGGAGATATGACGGATCTTGCTGGTGGCGAGCCCGCGATAAAGCTCGATGCTGTGGGTTCCGGGAATGCCGAACACCGTGTCGATGCCATAACCCTCCAAAAGCTCCACAATCGCTTCGCCGACCGTCTTGTGATCTGATTCTGACATGGGTTAAATGCTCCACCGCTTGCCAAGTCTTTCAGGGCATATGGCCCTGGAATGTCAGGCGGGTAAAGCTCAATTCTTGGAAATTCTCACCGGCACATTGCGCGCCTGGTCTGTAAAGGGATTTGGTGAAATGGAAATGGCTGATTTCTCCAGCTTGGCAAACAGGGTCAGCGGCAAAGGGGCCGATGCTTGGGAGGTGCACCGCATCGCTCAAGAGCGCAGGGATAAGGGCGCCGACATTCTGATCTTGAGCATTGGAGAAGATGTGGCCGCGCGCACGCCTGAGCACGTGGTGGATGCCTGCATCGCCAGCCTTAACAAAGGCCGCCATCACTATTCCCACATGATCGGCCAACCCAACGTGCGTCAGGCCATTGTGGACCATCATGCCAAGCTCACCGGCCAGGAGCTCAGTGTCGACAATTGCGTGGTTTTCGCCGGGGCCCAGAACGGGCTGTTCGCGGTCTCTGCCTGCCTATTGGAGGCGGGCGATGAGGTCATTGTTATCGAACCTTATTATTCCACCTATCCGGCCACCTTCACCGCCAGTGGGGCCAAAATGGTGACGGTGGTCTCCAAAGCAGAGAACGGCTTTCAGCCGAATCTGGACGACATCAAAGCCGCGATCACGCCGCGTACAAAGATGCTGGTCGTCAACACGCCGGCCAATCCTTCAGGCGCAGTGTTTGAGGCGGATCTGGTGAAGCAGATTGTTGATCTGGTGCGCGCGCATGATCTCTGGCTCCTTAGCGATGAGGTCTATTCCGACTTCGTCTTCGAGGGCCGACATGTGAGCCCGTCCAGCTATATGGACGTTGAGGAGAAATGCGTCGTCGTCTCCTCACTCTCAAAATCCCATCGCATGTCGGGATGGCGCGTGGGCTGGGCCATTGGGCCGGAACTCTTGTGCCAAACGTTTGAGCGCCTGGCGCTTTGCATGATGTACGGCATGCCCATGTTCACGCAGGATGCCGCGACCGCCGCCCTCACCGGGCCTCAAACGGAAACCGAGGAGATGGTGGCCGAATATGGCGCCCGGGCCCGGCTGGTGGTGGAAGGCTTGGCCAATCTGCCCCGCTTTAAGGTGGGTGCGCCCAAGGCCGGCATGTTCGTTATGCTGGATGTGCGCGAGATGGAGACGGATGGGATGGAGTTTGCCATGCGGCTGCTGGACCAGTCCGGCATCTCCACCTTGCCCTGCGGCAGCTTCGGGGAACATTTCGGCGGCTTCGTGCGCATGAGCCTCTGCGCGCCTGAGGAGAAGCTCAGTTGGGCCTGCGGGGAAATCTCGAAGCTCGTCAAAAGCTGGGACTAGAGTCCGAACCTCGCCCACACGGCCCTGGCCTCCAGGGACGAGATGATTTCATCGCCGAGACCAGCCGAAAAGCGGTCAGCTACCGCGCCTGGGTCCAGCCGTTCCTCAGCCGCGCCTGGAATCAGGCGTGACAAAAGTCCCTTCTTGGGCGCGGAGATGGGTTTAAGCTCCACCTCCTTGCCGAACTTTGTCTCCAGGACCGTGTGCATCACGCCAAGATCGTCAATCAGGCCTAGGTTCTTGGCCTGAACGCCCGACCAAAAGGCACCGGAGAAGAGGTCCTTGTTGTCCTCATCCAGCTTGCTGCCCCGGCGTTCGCGGACCATGTCCTTAAAGGCGTCATGCACTTCAAGCTGCAAGGCTTTCAATCGGTCCACATCGGCCTGCTTGGTGGGCAGGAACGGGTCCAGGATGGACTTATTCTCCCCGGCCGTGTGCACCCGGCGCTCAACGCCCAGCTTCTTGATGGCATCCACGAAGCCGAACCCAGCCGAGACAACGCCGATGGAGCCAACGATCGAACTGGCGTCTGCGTAGATTTCATCACCCGCCAGCGCCAGCATGTAGCCGCCTGAGGCCCCTACATCTTCAATGAACACCAGCACCTGCTTTTCATGCTCGTCGGCCAGTTGGCGAATGCGGCGGAATATCTGGGTTGAGTGAACCGGAGATCCGCCGGGCGAATTGATGAGAAGAGCCACAGCGTTGGCCCGCTTCACCGTAAAGGCCTTTTCCAGAACCGGATCCACATGCTGCAAGGTCAAACCGGGGCGCAGCGGCGTCACCGCACCAATAGCCCCTTGCAAGCGCACGACCGGGACAAGCGGAGGGCGCTTCTTCCCGGAAAGCAGTCTTTTGAAAAACTTGAACATCAAGCGAGACAGATAGGCACGCCTCTGCCTCGGTGCAAGCCTTTAATTGGGCGCTTTAGCGCAAGGCGTAGGCCACACCATCGCGCAGGATGGCCTGGGCTGCGGGCGTGAACGCATTGCTGTCGTCATGCAACACCAGTCCGCGCAGGATCTGGAGGGGGGCCTTGGAGGCCTTGATGCCCTGGACCACGACCCGGGAGGCCGGATAGCCTTCGCGGGCAAACAAGGGGGCCACGTGAATGCCGCCGATTTTGGCCGCTGTGAAGGCGGCGAGAATGCGGGCGAGCGAATCTGCCCGGTGCACCATAGTCACTGTGCCGCGGGGTACGGCCATGGAGGCCATCACCTTCACCCAAACCTCAAGATCGTCCGGCCCGAAGCTGCGCGCCGTTGAACGCATCTCAATGGGAGACTTCGTGACTTTGTCGTCGTCGAAATAGGGCGGATTGGCGAACACATGATTGAACGAATTGGCCGGCGGCCAGATCGTCAGATCCTTCCGCATGGCTTCCTTCACATCGCCGGTGATCACTTGAATGTTGCCGGTAAAATTGTTCCGCCGAATGTTCTCTTCGGCCAGCATGGAGTAGCGCGAGGCGATTTCCACGCCCGTAATGTGCACGCCGGCGACCCGGGCTGCCAGACACAAGGAGACAACGCCCACGCCGTAGCCGGCCTCAAACGCAGTTTGCCCCGGTTCCATAGGGATTGTGGCGGCAAGAAAGACCGCATCAATGCCGGCGCGGTAGCCGCGCTCCGGTTGCAGGATTTTTACGCGCCCGCCCAGAAAGCCGTCCTCGGTCAAGGACCTCGGAAGGCCTTGGCCTGAAGGGTCGTCTTGTTTAAGTGCTGCCTGTTGAACCATCAGCTCGGCATTACCCCTGCATCATGCATAAGCGCGTGGGCAACATCATATTGCTCCGGGTCCACCATCAAGCGGCGCGGTAAGACCCCAATACTTCCTTCGACCACACTCATATTGCCATCAAACAAAGTGTGCCTGATCCCGGCATCGCGCAGCAGCGCGGTTGCGTACGAAATCAGTACGGCGTCATTCGTGTTTAGCAGCTCTCTCATAGTAAAATATTAACGCAGATACAAAGAAACCGGCACCCCTCGAATAAACCTCATCGCACAAAAGTGCTGAGACACATGGCCACTTTCGCGCCGGAAGCGCTTGACCCCCGGTTTCGTGGCACTATTTTCAGCATAAGGGCTAAGGTAAGAGGTGTACCCGTGGGTGTTGTTGTTCCATTAAGTGGCCAGGAGGCTGGCCAGGCCACTATTGAACCATTGATCGAGCTGACGTCGAAAGACATGGCTCGGGTCAATGAGATCATTCTGTCCCACGCATCTTCATACGTGGAAATGATCCCAGAGCTGGCGAACCATCTGATCAACTCAGGCGGCAAACGCTTGCGGCCCATGGTGACCGTGGCGGCGAGCCGCATGTGCGGGCCGTGCGACGGGGACGCTCATGTGCTTCTGGCAGCTGCCGTTGAGTTCATGCACACCGCCACCTTGCTGCACGACGACGTGGTGGATGAAAGCGATCTCAGGCGCGGCAAGCCGGCGGCCCGCATGATATGGGGCAACCAGGCGAGCGTGCTGGTGGGCGATTATCTTCTGGGCCAGGCGTTCAAGATGATGGTGAACACCAAATCATTGGAATGTTTGAGAATTCTGTCAAACGCCGCGTCGGTTATTGCCGAAGGTGAGGTGATGCAGCTGGCCGCCCAGAAAGACATCACCACCACCGAAGATGCCTATATGAAGATCATTGACGCCAAGACGGCGGCCCTGTTTTCGGCCGCTGCCGAGGTGGGGGCCGCCATTGCCGAGCGGCCTAAGGAAGAGCAGGCAGCTCTTGAATCCTTTGGACGCAACCTGGGCGTGGCGTTCCAACTGGTGGATGATGGGCTGGACTATTCCGGCAAGCGGGCGCTCCTGGGCAAGGAGACGGGAGATGATTTTCGCGAAGGCAAGATTACCCTGCCGGTCATCCTCTCATACCGCCGCGGCAGCGACGAGGACCGTGAGTTCTGGAGGCGCAAGCTGCAGGATGGCGAGCAGGAAGACGGCGATCTAGAGCATGCAATCAGCCTGATGGAAACCCACGGCGCCATTGAAGACACCATTGCCCGGGCCCGCCATTACGGCGCCATTGCCCGCGATGCCTTGGCTATATTCCCGGACAGCGATCTGAAATCGGCCATGATCAGCGCCGTGGATTTCTCAATCCAAAGGGCGCACTAGCCTAGAACCGTCGGAGCCACCCACCAGCCTGGATTTTCCTGGGCTATGCGCTCCGCGCAGGCCGCAGCCTCGTTGCCTGTGCTGAAGAGACCAAAGCACGTTGCTCCTGATCCTGACATGCGCGCCAATCGGCAGCTTGCCTCGCCTTGAAGGACAGCCAAAACCTCGCCAACTTCCGGCGCCAACGCAATGGCAGGCTCCTGCAAATCGTTGCGCTGGGCATCCAGCCAGCCCGCCACATCCTCCACTGATGTGAAACTTTGATAGGAAAGATCATCCAGCCCTGAGCCAGCCGTGCTTGGCTGATCAAGGCCTAAAGCCTTGAAGATGGGGCCTGTTGGGACGGGAACGCCCGGGTTCACGAGCACCGCCGGCAGGGCAGGAAACTCCTCAATTTTCGCGATGTCCTCGCCTATTCCGGCCATGCGCAGGGCACTGGATCTGAGGCATGCGGGCACATCGGCGCCCAGCGCCAGAGCCATCTCATCCAACTGGTCGGCTTTGATGGCGTCGAGCTCATAAAGCCTCATAAGCCCGCGTAAGCTTGCAGCCGCATCAGCCGAACCGCCCCCAATTCCGGCTGCAACGGGCAGGGATTTGATGAGGGAAACGGCGGCACCTGGCACCCTATCCCCGAGCAAGTGTGCTGCCTTGAAGATCAGATTGTCGGATGTGACGTCAAGCGCGCCTGCAAAGGGGCCGGACATCTTCAGCGCGAGGTCGTCTGCGCGGGCAAATGACAGCTGATCGCCCACATCTGCGAAGACGACCAGACTGTCCAGCAGATGATAACCATCGGCTCTGCGGCCGGTAATGTGCAGACACAGGTTCACTTTCGCAGGCGCAAACTCGTGCACCAGGCCGTCACCCTCAATTGCAGTCATGCGAGGGAGAACTTACGTTTTGTTGTCTGAAGGCTCCTGCTCCACCGTTGCCGGCTCGGCTGAGAGTGGATCAAGGCCGTTTCTGAGCTTTTGCATGACCTTTTCCAGAACGTCAGGTTCCGGCTTATTGTCACGCGCGCGTTGCCACTGGAATTTGGCTTCCAGTTTGCGCCCCACCCGCCAATAGGCGTCACCCAGATGGTCGTTAATGACCGGATCTTGGGGTTTGAGTTCTACGGCGCGCTCCAGGTGCTTGGTGGCCAGATCGAAGTTTCTCAGCTTGTAGTGGGCCCAGCCCAGGCTATCAACAATGTAGCCGTCGTTAGGCCGGAGCTCTACGGCACGCTCAATCATCTTGAGCGCCTCATTGAGGTTCAGCCCCTTTTCGATCCAGCTGTAGCCGAGATAGTTGAGCACCAAGGGTTGCTCGGGGCGCAGCTTCAGTGCCTGGCGGAAATCTGCTTCAGCCAGTGGCCACTGCTTGGAACGCTCATAGCAGATGCCGCGGAAATAGAATGTGGTCCAATGCTTGGTTTCCACCTTATCCAGCTTGGCAATGGCGGAGGTGTAGTAGGTGGCCGCTTCAGAGAATTTTTCATGGCCACGTAATAGGTTACCGAGATTCAGTTCGGCCTGATAGGCATTGTCGTCCTTCGCGATCAAGGCCTTCAAACGCCGCTCGGCTTCGTCGAAATTGCCGATGCGGTCATAGTTGATGGCCATTCGGATCTCTGCATTGGCCCGCAGAGAAGAGGTTTCGGGCACTTTTCCGTAGGCATCAATCGCGTTCTGGTAACGCTTGGTGTCCTCGTAAATGTCCCCGAGCAAGGTTTGCGCAACGGCAAACGTTGGCCGGACCTTAAGCGCCAATTGCGCATACAGAAGCGCAAGATCTACGCCCGACTGATCTGCCAGGGCCGAAGAAAGACTGAAGAGAGCCTCTGCGGCACCTTCCAGGCCGCTGGCAATGAACCGCGGGGCCTCTTCTCTGGCTTTGACCCGCTTCAGCGCATCGTTCACCAGCGGATGGCCGGCGGTGGACGCATCGAACTTCTCATAGACTTTGAGAGCTTCATCCGATTTGCCATGGCGTTCCAGGAAGCTGCCATAAGCTTGGACAACGCGAAGAGAGGTGCCCGCATCGTCATAAGTGCGCTCAAAGAACGCTGTCGCGCGCTTCGGCTGGTCCAGGAAATCGGCGATCAAACCAGAATGGAAGGTCTTGTAAACGCCGAAGGATTCCGTGCTGTCGAGTTTCTTGAGGGCGCGGATAGCCTCTTCCATCTTGCCTTCCGCTGCCCAGCTCCAACCGGTCAGGAGAGCTGATGTGAGCTGACCAATGGGTGTGTAGGCCGCGTGTTCCAGGTGAACCCGCGCCTCATTGTGACGCTTGGCGCGCATTTCTTCCAATGCCAGCACAAGCCTCGCCACCCGGTGGCGCTTGTCATGCTCAACAACGCGCTTTGCCAGAACTCTGGCCCGCTCAATGTTCCCGCCGCCCAACTCCAGCATAAAGGACCTGGTGATCAGTTCCGGGTCATTGGGGTCTCTCTCCAAGGCGCGCGCGATGAAGCGCGCTGCGGCCTCAGTATCGCGAGCTTTACCCGCTTGGATGCCTGCCAAATAGGCGCCGGACAGGCTTTCTGAGCCTGTGCTCTGAGCCAGCGCAGAAGGAGCTGACAGGTATAGGGCCGTGCTGAAACAGACGGCGAAAGCAGTTGCGGGGAGGGTATTAAGCTTCATGCGCACAACGGTGTTTCCTTGATGTCGCTGGTTCCGCAGAACCTAACTGTGTTGGCGTCAGTCAATAAACAGTTGGTTTATAGACGCTTTGGATGATTGTGGCTCCCAAAAAATCTGCACGGCGTAAAGGTGTCGCCCCACTTGAATAGCGCCACTTGAGACAAAACGATACTCAGCTCTGATCAAATTGCGGCGATGACGACCGCTTTTCAGCCATTGCCCAAACAATCGCTTCGCCTGCGCTTTGGCCGAAGCTCCGCCCTTGCGATCGCGAGCGGCGTTTTCGCCCCTCAGATCTTCAAACTCCGGCATATAAGCCCTGATGCGGTCCCCGAAGTCAAATCCTCCGCGCGAATGGTGACCCACAAAGTTGCCCAAGATCATTTCAGCAGCCTGTGCCCGGGCGGCCTTCTGCAGTTTTTTGGAGTATTTCAAAGGCTTCCGGCCCGCCCGCCGGCGTTCCGCATTGGCCAGAGAGGTGAGGTAGGCTTCCAGGTCCGGCCTCACCTTGGACGAGCCGGGAAGCGACTGCATGAGCTTGACCGCATAGGCTTTATAGCGGATGTCCGCTTGGGTTGATTGAGCCTGAAAGAAAAGCGCACCCAGCGCCAGCACCAAGCCAAGCGTTACGTTTGAAGGTCTCATCCAGCCCACCAGGCCTCCAATGGTAAGGGTGCGAAAACTGATGCAATTTTCTGCGCCCATGTTAGGTTTCCCCAAGAGGTAGCAAGTCACTCGTAAACAAAGACTTCAAGATGCCTATGTTCGTTCGCGTCGTGTCCTTATTGAGGAGAATTGCGTTCATTTCTGGTTGCTGCGTTGTGGTTTTTACCGTGAACGCGACAGCTGCTGAGCTTGGATTGCTCAAATGCCGGTTCGACGGGATCGATGCCGCAATCCACTTCGGCGCCAAACGAGACCTCGCGTGTCACTTTCAGCAAAAGCGCACCAGACGCAAAGACCTTTATGTCGGCCGGTTGGAACTCTATGGCATTGAAGTCGGCATCATCGGCAAGCGCCAACTGGTCTGGCGGGTCACGTCTAAGCACAAGACAAGATTGCGGCGCGGAGCTCTGGCAGGCCGCTATAAGGGCGTTATTGCAGAAGCCAGCGTGGGGGCAGGGGTCGCTGCCAGCATTTTGACCGGTGGGCCAAGCAAATATTATCACCTGCACCCTTTGGCGTTTCAAAAGGTGGGAGGCTTGAACGTCGCGGCAGGTGTGCTCATCGTCACCCTGTCGCGCCGCAGGTAGAGCGGCGCCGACAAAAATAGAAACAATTTTATCTATTCACCCGTCCAAAAATTAAGCCTGCTGGTTGGCCAAATTTTAGCTTTTGGCCTCTAGGGTCGCTGTCACTGGGGTCACTGAGCAAACAAAAAAGAAGCTCGGGTCAAACAGGGACATGGGGTTGAACGATGAGCGGTAGTACGGCGAAGTTGGTGTCATCACCGGTTGAATATTTAAACGACGCGCTTGCAGTGCCACAAACGGCATACGGCGAGAGCGCACACATAGATCCGCAAGTCTTGCCGGTGCGCCGCACGAGGGCGCATGAGCTGGCCGGACAGGTTGAGCGCTTGCTCACACGCATGCGCATCGCTGTCATCTATGGCGGCGACAAGACCGAAGACGGTGCTGTCATTTATCAAAGTCACAATCCGCGCTCCTGGAAGAGCTACCGCACAGTAGCGGAAGATATCGCCGCGAGCCTGCGGCGCATGGGGTGCCGCTATGTGAGCCTGATGGCCGACGATATGCGCCTGGCGCAGCGGCTGCAGGATGAAGGCATTCACTTTGCTTGGCTGAACACTGGCGGTGTGCAGGGCTTTTGCTCCGTCTCCCATGCTCCGGCCATTCTTGAAATGCTGGGTGTTCCCTATTTGGGGCATGACCCGCTGACGGCCGGCATTCTGGACAGCAAGCACACCTTCAAGCGTCAATTGATGGGCCTTGGCATTCCCACAGCTGAGTTTATGACCTGGCACGGGGCAGGCGAGCCGCTTAATCCCAGCGAGAACCCTGAGTTCCAACGGGTGTTCGGCGACTACAAGGGCCCGTTCATCGTGAAGCCGGTCTCCGGGCGTGCCTCGCTCAATGTTGAGTTTGTGGGCGATATCTTCGGCCTGGCGCCGGTCGCCCAGGAAATCTTTGAGCTCACCCAGAACCATGTGCTTATCGAGCGCTATCTGGGCGGACGCGAGTTCTGTGTCGCAGCATGCGGGCCCACCGTTGCCCGCGATGGCGAGCTGGAGAAGTTGGACGGACCGTTCACCTTTGCCACCGTTGAGCGGGTGTTGCAGGAAGATGAGCGCATCTTCACCTCAATGGACAAGCGCCCCATCACCGGCAAGCGCGTACGTCAGCTGGATCCTGTCGAGGACGCTAAGGTCATCAACCAGCTCAATGAGCTTGGCCGCAAGGTGTTCACCGACTTGAACATGGAAACCCTGGTGCGCCTCGATGTGAGAGCGGACGAGGACGGAAACCTGTTCGTTCTGGAAACCAACCCTAAACCTGATCTCAAAGCCCCCACCGAAGATGGGGTAACAAGCCTGATCGCTGAAGGTCTCGCCCAGTGCGGAATGAGCTATGATGATCTCATTCTGTCCCTGATCGCAGACCGCGTTGATCTCTTGTTGCGCCAACGGCGTGGAAGCGCGGGTCATCTCGTTGAGCTTTTAACCATTTGTGAAGCTTGAGACCCTAGCTTTTAACCGTACCAAGATCTTGGCGGTGGGTGCACAGGATGGCAACTAGCAAATACCCTTTAGGGAGGCGCGTAAGCGACGCTGCGACAATGTTCGTAGTGCTGCTCGTGTCTTTGCTATTGCTTGTGTACGTCGCCTACGGTGAGGCCAAACTCACCTATGAACGCTTCCAGGGGGACAAGCTTTCCGGTCAGGTTCACGTTGTTCAAAAGGCTATGCAGGCACCGCTCCTGTCTGGTCTGGAACTGCGCCAATTTGTGGGCTTCAACACCCTCGCCGAGCCCGCGCTTAAGTCTGATCCCGCTATCGGTTCCCTGGTTGTCTACGACGATGTGGGCAATATCGTCTTTAAAGCCGGCGATCCGGCCATCCTGGCTAAGCTGCCGGCTCCTCACGAGTATGAGCAGTTCCAGCGCGAGCAGGGCCGCTCCCTGGGCAACGAAGCCACTAAAGGCACAACAGTCATTGCCACTGGCTCCAAGAGCAAGGACTACGAGCTTTTAAGCGCGAACGGCCACTATCGGATCATTGTTCCGCTCAGCAACAAGTTTGAAGATGTGGGCGCTTTGGCCATCAGCATGGCCGAAACCGTTGTAACCGACCGGGTCGACCGCTACTTCCAGCGTCTCTTCTATGCGGCGCCCATTGCTGCGTTCATCTATGCGCTTTTCATCGGCATATTGGGTCCACGGCGCTGGCGCACCCGCGTGCCATGGGCGCAATTGGCTTTCGGCATGGTCTTCATTGTTTCCTCAGCGGGCGTCATCGTCACGCTGATCACGCTTTATTCCGACGGCGCACAGGCTAAGGCCCGCGCGTTGGCCGGATCGTTGGGCCAGCGCTTGAGCGATGTGGTGGCCTTCAACATCAACATTGACGAGATCCAGGGCCTGGACCGCACGTTCGGTGAGTATCTGAAACTGAACCCGGACATCAGCGCCGCCTCCCTGACCGTGGACAACCGGATCGTTATTCACACCGACCGCAACCTGATCGGTCGGCAGTGGAAAGAATCTGAAAGCCACTACGAATATGTGGTGGATCTCACGCCGGAAAACAGTTCCCGCGCCGTGAGGGTTGCGGTTGAGCTGCCGAGCGACGTGGTCACCGGGCAGATCACCCGGAGTGTGAAGAACTTTGCGGCTCTGTTCATTGCGTCCGCATTCCTGGCCAGCCTCTTCTTCCAGCTTGGCGGGGCCGTGCGCCGCCCGATGGACGAGATGCCGCCGGGCGAATCCGATTCAGCTGAATCCATTCGGGACGGTCCAAACGAGTGGATGCTCAATTATGTGAGGCCGGTCTTCTTCTTGGGCGTGTTGCTTGAACACCTGACCTACGCCTTCCTGCCGCAATTCGTGCAAGGAGCCGTGTTGGATGCAGGCGTTTCCACGTCCTGGGCCTCTGCGCCGTTCGTCGGGTTTTACCTGTTCTTTGCTCTCACCTTGGTGCCGGCGGGTTATGCCGCGCAACGCATCGGGCCGAAGCCGCTTATGTACATTGGCTTGCTTCTGGCTGGAGCAGGGTTGGCGTCCTTGGCGTTCTTCCCGGAATTCATGGCCATTATGGCGGCCCGGTGTCTGTCCGGTATTGGACAAGGTCTGCTTTTCATCGGTGTTCAGTCTTATCTTCTGGCCGTTGCACCTCCTGGCAAGAAAACCCAGGCTGCAGCCATCATTGTGTATGGCTTCCAAGGCGGGATGATTTCCGGCATGGCCGTTGGTTCGCTGTTGGTGGGCTACATGGGCACGACCGGCGTGTTCATTCTGGCCGCCGCGATTGGTGTGGTCTCTGCACTCTACGCTGTGGTTGCCGTTCCGCCGATTTCAGAAGAGGTCACTTCGGATTCCTCCTCTGCTCCGGCGCGCGATCTGGTTCAGAGCCTTGGGCGGGCTGTCCGCAACATTGATTTCCTCAACACCATGGCCACCATTGGCGTTCCCGCCAAAGCGGTCCTGACCGGTGTCATCACCTTCGCTCTGCCGTTGCTGCTCGCCAAGAGCGGGTATCCACAGGAAGATATCGGACAGATCATCATGATATATGCCATCTCCGTGGTGGCCTCCAGTAAGTTTGTAGCGCTCCACGTGGACCGCAATGGTGATGCCTTCTCCGTCCTTCTGGCTGGTGCGCTTGTCAGCGGCTTTGGCTTGGCGCTCATGGGCCTTGGTGGAACCTTCAATCCTGAAACGGTACCGGCCTATACAGAGACCATATTGCTGGTCTTCGGCGTGGTCCTGATTGGCGCCGCCCACGGCTTTATCAACGCACCCGTGGTCACCTTTGTTGCAGAATCCCAGCTGGCCCGCCAGATCGGCACCAGCACCGCAACGGCAACCTATCGCTTCTTAGAACGTGTCGGCCACGTGGCTGGACCGATCTTCATTGGCCAACTGCTGATCTGGACGGACTTCTCCTGGTCCGCCATGGGCATTGTCGGCTTCGTTATCGCCGTGCTGGCCGTGATCTTTGTGATCGGTGCAGACGTCCGCCCGGGCCGTTCCAAGAAGGCAAGCAAATCTGAAACTCCCGCAGAGGCAGGGAACCCGGCTCCGGTTTCCCCGCAACCCGCGCAATAAGAAAGAGAAGTTCTGATGAAAGAGACGAAAACTAACCCAACCAACGACCTGAATGAGGTAATCGTTATGTTCAAACCAGACATCTGTCGAAGAGCCCTCACATGGCTCAAAAACCGAGGGGGAAGGCTCGTCAGCGTACTTGCTGTGGCCAGCACCCTTGGATTTGGAATTATGGCGCCGACCGCGCCAGCAATGGCCGCCGGCTTCGGCGCGTTCGTTGAGGATGATGCACCTTATGCCAACTGGTTCCGCTTTAAAGAAAGCGTGCTGAAGCATTGGTCCATCATCGGCTCTTACTCCCACCCCGATAAGGTGGTGATCAAGATGCGCCGGCCTGACGGCAGCGGCGGTGTGATCGAGAACCCCAAGTGGAAGCTCATGGTCATCTACCCGCGCCCGTCTTCAGCCTATGACGTGGCCATCAGCAAGATCCTCAAGCTTTTTGCCGAGCGCAACATCACAGCTGAGATCACCGTCATCAACTTCAACCGCAATGATGAAAACGGCCGCAAGGCGTTGGCTCTTGCGGAAAGCATGGAAGTTGATCTGATCTACTCCATGGGTTCGCAGTCCACTGCTTGGCTCTGGAAGAACTACAAGGACGGCAAACTGCCGGTTGTTTCGATAACCTCGAAGGATCCTGTGGTTCTCGGGCAAACCCCCAGCTACGAATTGGGCACCGGCACAAACTTCGCGTTCACCTCGCTGAACATGCCGGTTGAAGCCCAAATGGCATATATCCACGAGCTTCGCCCGAACCTGAAGAATCTGGCCATCCTCGTGGACCAAAACAATGTGAGCGCCATGCAGACGCAGTTTAAGCCCATGCGCGAAACTGCCGTCAGAAAAGGTGTGGAGGTCATGGACCTGAAGGTTCAGCAGACGGAGAATGCCCGTTCTGAGCTTGCCACCATGGTGCGCGGAGCCGTTGAGAAGATGCGTGAGAACGACCCGAACCTCAACAACTCCCTGTTCTGGATTACCGGCAGCACGTCTGTGTTCCGCGAAATCCAGACCATCAACGCCAACGCAGACCGGGTTCCGGTTCTCAGTGTTGTGCCGGAAGTGGTTCAGGAAGGCGATGCCAGTGCGGCCATGTCCATCGGCATCAGCTTCGAAAGTAACGCCCACCTAGCGGCGCTCTACGGCATCAAGGTGCTGAGAGGCAAGGTCAAGGTTGGCGATCTGAAGGTGGGCGTCGTCTCACCTCCGGATATTGCGATCAACTTCCGTAAGGTTCGTGAAATTGGTTTGAAGATGCCGTTCAGCTTCGTTGAAGGCGCGAACTTCATCTACGACTATGACGGACAGAGCGTGCGCTCGCAAGGCAAGCGCACCACGAACTAGACGGACTTGTTGAGAACGTTGGTTGGTTACCTTGTGGTGCGTGGGAGCACTGAGAATGTGCTCCCACCGCCCAAGAACCGGAAACAGAGAATACAGTTAGGGGAATTTCCTCTGGATTGATGGGGAAATTGGCATCTGATGCAAGAGACATCGAATGTTGCAATGGTGAACGGGGATGCTGAGGCTCAAGTGAGCCCGGAAAGTTCTCGCGATGAAGCTGTGGGCTATGCTGAAAAGATCAGCCTTCAGTCGGCACTGTTGGATTTGATTTTAAGTGAGGGCACGTCGGCGGCATGCTTCGACAAGGCCCTGGAGCAAATCCGGCACTCGTTCGATGCCGAATGTTGCGCGGTGGTGCCAGTGGATGAGGCCGGGCAGGCCAATATCCAAGAGCTACGCTATTCCATGCCGGGTGCTGCGGATGCGTCGGTGATCAACTTCTTCAGTAATGTTGATGCCAAGCATGCCTATGCGCACTTCAGGCTGCAGGAGAGCATGACGCCTGGTGACGATGGCGCGCTTTCCGGAGACTATTGGTGCGAAGAGCTACGCGACGTGCAGACCGATACTGTGCACGGCTACATCTATTTGCTGTTCTTTAAGACCTGTGAGTTCGAAGCTAAGGATAAGCTGGTCTTTTTCAGCATTAATCCGCTGATCAGCCTGCTTCTCCAGGGCGTGGCGCGCGGTAAAAGTCAGCCGGCGCAGGCGGTTGTCGCCAATCAGGTGCGCCACCAAGATAGCCAGTTCTCCTCGCTTGCAGAGACCATCCCAGGCGTTGTTTATCAGCGCCGGGTGCATCCTGATGGCGAAATCTACTATGAATACATCAGTGAGTCCGCTCAGGACCTGTTCGGTGTGTCCGCACAGGAAATCCTGACCAATCCGAAGGCGCTCTTCAACGTCTTCGCACCGGAATACCGCGACACCTTCCGCCAGCGCTTGCTGGATGCCTCCAAGACCCTGGAAACTTGGGATGTGGAAGCGTCCATCGTGACGGCTGAAGGCGAGAAGAAGTACACTCACGCGATTGCCCATCCCGAAGCACAGCCCGATGGCACCGTGCTGTGGACCGGTGTGATTTTGGATGCCACCCGCATCAAGCAGGCCGAGACCGAAGCGGCAGAGACCGAGGCCCGCACCAGAAGCGCGATCGTGGAATCTCTGTCTCAAGGTCTGCTGATGTACGACGCAGACGATAAGCTCATCTTAAGCAACAGCCACTTCCTGGCGCTGTATCCCGATATTGCCGAGGTTGCTGTTGTTGGTGCCGACTACGCGGAGATCGTGAAAGCAGAACTGTGCTGCGGTGCCGACAGTGCGCTGAGCACCCGTTCGCTCCAAGGCCGCATCGAAGAGCGTCTGGAGCACCACAGATCCACCACGCATTCAGTGATCGAACGTCAACTGTCTGATGATTGTTGGGTTCAGATCAACGAACACCGTACGCCGGAAGGGGGCACTGTCGTGCTCTACACGGACGTCACGGAGATCAAGAAACGCGAGGCGCGGATCCATCACATGGCGCTGCATGATGGCCTGACCGGCCTGCCAAACCGGGTTCTGTTCCGCACCCGTGTGGAGCAGGCTCTGGCGCAGGCCCGTCGCTATGGCACCAACATTGCGGTGATCTGCCTTGACCTTGACCACTTCAAGAACGTCAACGATACCCTCGGCCACCCGGCCGGCGATATGTTGCTGCGCACTGTTTCCGACCGTTTGAAGATCGAGCTCAGGGAGATCGACACAATCGCCCGCCTTGGCGGCGATGAATTTGCGATCGTGCTCGCCGACTTTGAGGATATCGACATTATCCACAATATCGCCCGGCGCGTCCTGTCGTCCCTCTCTAAGCCCATCGATATGGATGGTCAGGAAGCGATCATCGGCGCCAGCTTGGGCATCGCTCTGTCATCGGGCGATTGCGATGAGCCGGACCGTCTTTTGAAGAACGCAGACCTGGCGCTCTATCGGGCTAAAGAAGACGGCCGCAACACTTACCGGTTCTTCGCCCGCGAGATGGACGAGCTTGCGCTCGCCCGGCGTCAGATTGAAATCGATCTGCGCCAAGCTCTCGGCAAGAGCCAGTTGCAGCTTTACTTCCAGCCGCTGATCAATATGTCCATTGGCGAGATCACGGGCTTTGAAGCACTGATCCGCTGGAACCACCCGGAGCGTGGCCTGGTATCGCCGGACGACTTCATCCAGATCGCTGAAGAGACCGGCCTGATTATGCCGGTCGGCGAATGGGTGCTGCGCAATGCATGTGAGATTGCGGCAAGCTGGAGCAAACCGGTAAAGGTTGCCGTCAACCTGTCCCCGGCACAGTTCAAGCAGCCGGGCCTGGTGCAACTTGTCTCCGACACGCTGGAAGCAACGGGCCTGCCGCCGGAGCGTTTGGAGCTTGAGATCACCGAAACGGTGCTGCTGAAGAACACCAACGAAACCATGGAAGTGCTCTATCGCCTGAAAGGGCTGGGCGTGCGCATCGCTATGGATGACTTCGGCACCGGATACTCGTCCCTCGGCAATCTTCGGAGCTTCCCGTTCGACAAGATCAAGATCGACCGCTCGTTTGTGTCTGACCTTGAGACCAACTCCGAAGCGGCTGCTATTGTTCGTGCGGTTGTTGGCCTTGGGCGCAGCTTGGGCATCGACACCACTGCTGAGGGTGTAGAGACTAAGGACCAGCTCACATACTTGCGGATCGAAGGATGTTCAGAGGCACAAGGCTTCTACTATTCACGCCCACGGCCGCAAGATGAGATCCCCTGGCTCTTGGAGCAGGATATCAAGACCTTGTCGGAAGGCGAGGGCGAGCTGTTGAAGCCCGATCAGGAGCTCTTGGTCGCAGACGACCAGGCCTGACGACCACATACGCGCGACGTCTCAAACCGGCTGACCGGGCAGCCGATTGAGAAGGAGCGATTGAGTTAAGTTAGGCGCTCTTGCTGATCTCTAGAGAGGGAGCGCTTGTTACATTCGGCCATTCATGCGCGATCTCAATAGCGCGCTCCAAAGGCACCGGCTCAGAATAGAAGTATCCTTGACCGTAGGTGCAGCCATGCGCTGCCAAAAAGCGCTCCACCTGTTCTGATCCGACACCTTCGGCCACTACCGGAATGGCGAGCTCCTCGGCCAGCCTCAAAATTGTCTGCACGATCTTTTTGTTTTGCTCGCTGTGGGCCATCGCTTCAACGAAGCACCGATCAATCTTCAGGGTCGAGATGGGCAGGTGGGTGAGATGGCTCATGCTGGAATAGCCCGTGCCAAAATCATCGATAGCCACGCCAAAGCCCAGTTGCCTCAGTTTGCTGAGCACGGTGCCGGCGCGCTCCAGGTTGGTCATAACCGAGCTTTCGGTCAGCTCAAGTTTCAGCATATCAGTGGAAAGGCCGTTTTCGACCAGAACGGTCTGCAGCCAGTTCAAGAAGCCGGGGCGGTCGAGATCCCGCGGGGTTACGTTGATCCCCACAAAGACGAGGTCCACCCTTTCAATGTTGCGCAAGCAGGCCTTGCGCAACTCGTGAATATCTTTGCAAACGCTCATAAGGCAAGCGTTGGTGATCTGGGTAATCAGTTCACTTTGCTCGGCAATGGGAATGAAGACGCCGGGCGACACCACTCCCCGCTCAGGATGCACCCAGCGGATGAGGGCTTCAAAGCCGGCCAGCTTGCCGGACCGCAGATCAACGATAGGTTGGTAGTAGGGGACAAACTGCCCGTTCTTTACAGCGGCGGTGATTTCGCTCTCCAGGCGAAGGTTCTTCATGGCCTCCGCGGTGTGGGGCTGGGGCGCCAGAGCCAGTTTGCGCAGCTCGGGTGGCGCATTCTCGATCTGTTTCAACGTTGTCCTGAATCGCGACAGGATCACTTCGATCAGCATGCGCATGACCGGGTCCATGGTCGCCAGGCGGGATCTGAACTGCTCCGCCTCGATGCGCTGCAGTTTGCAATCTTCCAGGGCGATGGCGGTAGCGGATCTGCGCCCGGCTGCAATGATCGCCATTTCACCGACAATCTCGCCGGGGCCCAGTGTGGCCACGTCCACATACTTGCCGCCGCGTTCAACGGAGATCTGCACTCGGCCCGTTTCGATGATATAGGCGCAATCGCCTTCATCATCTTCGCGAAACAGCACTTCGCCTTCCGGCGCTGCAATATACTGAAACTCGGCCGTCATGGCCCTTGTCTCCTTCTGTCCGGGGCTCAGCGCGGCCCGTCGGACAATCTCATCACACCCGCCTGTTCTGCGTCTGCTGAACTGGTGTCTTCTCTGTTTGAGCTAGGAAATAAGTGAACGGGAATGAGGTTTTTGAGGGAGCGGACTTTATCGAACAGCGTCACGCCGCAAGCAATCGCAAGGAGGACAATCCTCACCAATGTGGCAATGACAATCAACGATGGTCTGCTCATAGTTGTTCCAATCTTCTGGAATAGACTATCAGACAAAAGATAAGATCACCTTACCGGCTGGTGGCTCCAACTGAAGTGGTTTTTCTTAACACTCGCGCTCAGCCAGCGCCCATTTTGTCTCGTTGATCCAAGCAAATCGCGTGGCGCGGCATTCCTGGGTCTTGAGATTGAGTTCCTTGCGCTCCAACAACTTCAAGCGATCGCTGCTCCAGCCGTAAACTTCAAAGATTTTCAGATTACCGCTCTGCCGCCATCCGGTCCTGACCCGTTTTGCATGGGCATCGAATTCCGGCGAGAACAGATCACCAAGCGCCTGATTGCGGGTGAACCGTTTCTGCGCCTCATCATAAAGAAAATAGATCACTTCAGGTTTGGCAGTCCGTTCGTCGCGCTGAACAACAGCCAGGTCCTTGCGGCCATCGAAGTTGAGATCGATTTCAACGAAGTTCACATTACCATGGGCGGTGGCGGGAAAGGCAACCAGTGGTGCCTTCTTATCCTGCAGCGCAGGGTCGCTTCTGAGTGCACTTAGGGCATCCAAACTCGTGACCCCTAAAACTCCGCCCAACATAAGCATGTGGACGGCACACTGGCGCAAGACCCTACTACGCATCACTCAACTCCCATACGCAACCAACCCTTCTTGGGCATTTAACCTTTTGTTAAGGACATTTGCCAAGCGCTTTCTTTAAGGACGCTGAAGGGCTCCTGCCGACGATCACGCAACTCCCGTGCCACCAGGGGTCAGATTGTCAGCGCCATCTGGGACGCATAGACTGAGGACGCAGAGGACGCCGCACGGGAGCACATCGCTTCGGCGCAGAAATGCCGCCTGCAGCTGATGGCAGAGGCGGACCACATTACGGCTTGAGCGCTTGGGCAAACCTGCTAGCTTTGCCGCTGAGCAGCACATTGTTTTGCATGAGGAAACGCGGTCATGTCGGCACCTGGTGAGAATCTGAAACTGAACGGCGATCGTCTCTGGGACACCATCCACGAGATCGCAAAGATCGGCCCTGGTATTGCAGGCGGCAGCAACAGGCAAGCGGTCACGGATGAAGATGCCGAAGGCCGTAAGCTGTTCCAGAAATGGTGCGAGGACGCCGGCCTCACCATGGGGGTTGATGAGATGGGCACCATGTTCATGCGGCGCGAGGGCACGGACCCTGAAGCCTTGCCGGTTTATGTGGGCTCGCATCTGGACACCCAGCCCACCGGCGGACGTTACGACGGCGTCTTGGGCGTGTTGGCCGGCCTGGAGATCATCCGCACTCTCAATGACATGGATATCAAAACAAAACGCCCCATCGTGGTCACCAACTGGACCAACGAGGAAGGCGCCCGCTTCGCCCCGCCCATGATGGCGTCAACTGTGTTCGTCGGCGGGATCGACTTGGAAACGGCCTATGCGTGCGAAGATCTTGAGGGCAAGAAGTTTGGCGATGAGCTTCAGCGCATTGGTTGGAGGGGCGATGAGAAAGTGGG
>JBCDIP010000001.1:0-31427 GCA_038748855.1 Pseudomonadota bacterium | reverse complement strand
CGACAAATTCGCAATGGAAGCCAAAGCTGCTGTTGCTGCCAACCCGCTGGGCGCGAGCGATCTGGAGAAAACAGATTGCGGCCCGATGATGGAGCTGTTTGCGAAGTATCGCAAAAAGTAATCCAACACGCTTGATCAAACGGCCAGTCCACAGGGACTGGCCGTTTTTTTAGCTACCTGTGCGGCGGTCTAGCCGCACCATACCAAGCGAGGGGCGTGGCATGGACAACGTTATCGACCGACTCTATCGGGGCATCCGCTTTATTCTGGACCACATAATCGGCAACATTGCGGTTCTGGCCATGTTCCTTGGAACCGGCCTTGCGATCTTGGAAGTGTTCCGCCGCTACGTGTTTGGCGTCGTCTATGACTGGGGGCAGGACGCCGTGACCTACGGCATTGTGGCATCCGTGTTTTTGTATTTCGCCGTCACACAAGCCCGCCGCTCGCACTTGCGCGTGAGTTTTGTGATCGAAGCGCTGGAAGCGCGCGGTATGAAACGGCTTGTGCTGGCCATCCGCGCCATGATCTCGGCCATGTCTCTCACACTGTTCAGCGCGCTGTGCTACTGGGGCTTGCCCGCGGTGGAGCGGTCCATGATGATGGAACGCACGACCCAATCCATGGTCCTTGTGATCTGGCCCTTCCAGCTGGCGCTGCTCGTCACCTTTGGCCTCATGGCCCTCGTGACAGCCTTCCAGCTGTACCAGGATGTCAGGGCCTTGTTCGACAAGAAGGTATTTGAGTGGGCTCCAGTCGACGAAGGCATTGATATCTAGCCATGGGTTTCATCGGACCTGCATTGCTCACAATGCTGGCGCTGGGCGCGCCGATTGCCGTCGCCCTGATCGCCGTCACCGTCGCCTTCATCCTGTATGATCCGCTGCTGAGCCCGAACGCGATCTTCCGGTCGTTCTTCAGCTTCGTGAACAAGTACACGCTTATGGCGATCCCGTTCTTCGTCTATGCGGGCTTTCTGATGGAGCGCACGGGTCTGATCAACAAGCTGTTCCGGTTTGCAGATGCGCTCATCGGCTGGCTGCCGGGCGGCTTTGCCTACGCAACAATCCTGGCCGCCGTGATGTTCGGTGCGATTTCCGGATCGTCCACGGCCATGGCCGCGGCCATGGGCCTGGTGGCCTACCCGGAGATGATCAAGCGCGGCTATCCGAAATGGATGGCCGCCGGCGTCATCGCGACGGGGGGCGGGATCGCGATCTTGATCCCACCATCGATCACCTTGATCCTTTACGGTGTTCTGACCGAACAATCGATCACCAAGCTGTTCTTTGCGGGCGTGACGCCCGGCGTCATGTTGGCCATTTCCGACGCCGTGATCGTGCTGACCATGGCGGCCATCCTGGGCCTGCCGGCAAGTAAGTTCTCCTTCAGCGAGCTTTGGAAAGCCGCCATTGAGGCCTTCCCGGCGCTTTTGATGCCTGTGATCGTCTTGGGCGGTCTGTATGGCGGGGTGCTGACGCCCACAGAATCAGGGGCCGCAGCGTGTGCCTACGCCCTGCTCTATGGGGCCATCGCGCTGCGGGGCGAGTTCTTCAAGGAAGCCTATGCCGCCACGCAGCGCGCTGTGAACCTGACCGCAATCTTGTTCTTCGTGCTGGGCGGTGTGGGGATCTTCCAGTTCCTGCTGGCCAACCAGGGCTGGCCACAGGACATCGCGCAATGGGTGACCGAGCTTGGCCTGTCGCCGGTGGCGTTCCTGGGCCTCTTGATGGTGGTTCTCTTGGCGCTGGCCACGTGCCTCACCGGCGTTGCCGTCTTGGTGCTGGTGGTGCCAGTGATCTATCCGGTGGCGATCACGCTGGACATTGACCCGATCCACCTCGGCATTCTGTTTGCCCTGTGCATTGAGATGGGGGCGGTGATCCCGCCCGTGGGACTGAACCTCTTTGCCGTGAGCGGCACGACAGGGGTTCCGGTGACAACGGTGATGAGAGGTTCCTTCCCGTTCCTGTGCACGGACGGGTGTGTGCTGGTGCTGTGTTTGCTGATCCCGGCGATTGTGCTCTGGTTGCCGAACCTGGTGGTCCAGTCCGTCTTCGGCTGATGGGAGGACGGGGCTAAGCTTCGTCCTCGTCGTCGAGCAGAATACGTTCAGCGGCACCGTCGAGGTCGTCGAACTGACCGGATTTCAGCGCCCAGAGGAAGGCCGCCAAACCTGCAAGTCCTAGGAACAGGGCCGCCGGGATGAGGAAGATTAGAACGTTCATGCTGCCGCCTCCGTGTTGGGGCCTGCGTCAACGCTGGACACTTGCGCCCGATCGCGCGTAACGGTCGCGCTCTTGCGGCCATAGAGCCGAAGCGCGTTGGCCGTTACCACGATTGACGAGGTGGACATGGCCACCGCCGCAACCAAGGGCGAGGCAAAGCCCAAAACGGCGATGGGCACGGCAATGAGATTGTAGAGCGCAGCGAGCGTGAAGTTCTGGTGCACCAGGCGGCGCGCCGAACGGGCCACCTCCACCGCGTAGGGCACAGCCGCAAGATCTGCGCTGGTGAACACAAGCCCCGCCGCCGTGCGGCCAATGTCAGTGGCGTTTGCCGGCGCCATGGAGGCGTGAGCGGCGGCCAAGGCCGGGGCATCGTTGATGCCATCGCCCACCATAAGGACGCGCATGCCCTTTTCTTCCAGCTCAGCCACGAAGTCCACCTTGTCGCCAGGCTTGGCACAGGAGAGCCATTGGCTGATCCCGGCTTCAGCGGCGGCGGCCGCAACGGCCGGCTCCCGGTCGCCCGACAGAAGCGCTACCCCTAAGCCCAACTCCGCGAGCTGGCTGATGGCCTGGCGGGTTTGGGGGCGCAGCTGATCGCGGAACGAAAACTGCGCCAGAGGCTCGCCATCCAGCGCGGCATGGAGAACGGACACGGCGTCTTGGCGCGCGGTGTCTTCGGTGCCGTAACACCAAAGGTGCGAGCCGAGCTTCAGCACCTTGCCCTTATAGAGGGCCTGCATGCCGGCACCCGGCACCTCTTGGATCTCCTCCAGGCCCTCCTCCAGCACCGCCACGGGCTTAGAGCCCGCCACCAGCGCCTTGGCCAGCGGGTGCAGGCTTTCGCGGGCGAGGCTTAAGATCAAGGCGCGGGTTTCACCAGAAAGCTTGGGCGGATCCAGTAGCTCAGGTGCGCCCAGGGTGAGCGTGCCGGTCTTGTCCAGCACCACGACGTCCACATCTGCCAGGCGTTCAAGGGCACTGCCCTCTTTGACCATGATGCCTTTACGGAATAAACGCCCGCTTGCCACCATCTGCACCGCAGGCACAGCTAGCCCTAAGGCGCAGGGACACGTGATAATCAACACGGCTATGGCGGTCACCAGCGAGAGGTGCCAGTCCCCGCTCCACCAGACCCAGCCGGCGAATGTGGCCGCAGCAGCGATGTGCACCAGGGGTGCATAGATTTGCGCCGCTCGGTCGGCAAGGCGAACATAGCGGTCCTTGCTCTGTTCGGCGGTTTCCATCAGGCCGATCACTTGGGAGAGGAAACTGTCACGGCCCGCCGCCGTCACCTCGATTTGCAGGGGACCGGTGAGATTAAGTGTGCCGGCCTCAACAGCTCCCTCAGGCCCAACGGCTTCCGGCGCCGCCTCGCCCGTCACAATAGAGCGGTCCAGATCGCTGGTGCCGTGAAGGATGCGGCCATCCACCGGCACACGCTCGCCCGGTGCAACGGCCACCACCATGCCGGTCTTGATTTCTGCCAGCGGGCAATAACGCCGCGAGCCGTCAGTTTCGATCACCTGGGCCCCGGTTGAGGACAACGAGAGCAGTTGTGTCACCGCAGAACGCGCCCTCGCCCGCATCATGTGGTCTAGATAGCGCCCGGCCAGGAGGAAGAAGCAGAGCATGAGCGAGGCATCGAAATAGACCCGCTCGCCGCCCGTTGCGGTTTCAAACAGGCTGAGAGCCACCGCCAGGATGATCCCGAGCGAAATGGGAACATCCATGTTCAGCCGGCGGTGCCGCAAGGCGCCCGCGGCGGAATGGAAGAACGGACGCCCCGCATAGGCTGCAGCAGGCACGGCGATGAGCGCTGAGATCCAGTGGAAGAGCTCGCGCGTGGCGTCCTGCGCACCTGACCAGACGGAGACTGACAGCAGCATCACATTGGCCGCGGCAAACCCGGCCACCGCCAGGGCGCGCAGCAGGCGGCGGTTCACCGCTTCCTCTTCACCATCGCCAGCCTGGCCGGCATCAAACGGGCGCGCGGCAAAGCCCAGCCCTTCCACGGTGTCCAATATGGTTTGCGGCTCCGCCTCACCGTCCGCCCACTCCACGGCCACGCGCTTTGTGGAGAGATTGACCCGGGCGTTCGAGACGCCGGGAACGGCCTTTAGGCCCCGCTCCACCTTGCCGATGCAGCCGGCGCAGTGCATGTCGGGCACCATGAGCTCCATGCGCCGCTTGCCGCCGCCCGCATCATGGGTCCAGGCATTGAGCGCACCGGGGGTCATGGCCGGCGGTCCTTCACGATAAAGCGGAAGATCTGCTGATAGTTCTGCTCGCCGCGCCCAGTGGCCATGATCGCCACTTCCCACAGGCCGGAGTTGAGATCCACCGTGGCGCCATACTGCCCGGGCTTGCTTTCGGTGAGGGCCACGTCATGGTCCTCAGCCTCGGCCACGGGCCGGTAAACCCGCGCCACAACGTTGAGGCCCGCAAGGGGTCTGGCCTGATCATCTTTCAGCGTGAGCTTGAGATCCTGACCTTCCAGCACCATGGCGCTGGTCCAGCCCAGGGCATCCTGCGCGCGGGCCTTGGCCAGCTTGGCGTTGAAGTCCTGGCTGGCCACATAGCTGTTCTTCACCATGAGCCCGGTCCAGGTGGAGGACGCAAAGAACGCCATGGTGAAGTTGACCGCGATGATGACGCCGAAGAAGGCAAACATCGTCAAGAGCATATGGCGGCCGGTGAATTCGTTTCGTTTCGTCATCGTCGTCATGGTTAGCGCTCCGCCGGTCCGTTGAATTTTGCGGTGTAGCTGGCGCTTTCCTCATCCACTGTGTTGGTCACGGTGAACGTAATGTCGCTCACCTCGCCCGTGAGGCTGGCCTTGGCCGCGCTCACATAGACTTTCATGGACACCAGCTTATCGGGTTTCAAATCCACATCAATAGAGTTAGAGGGCGCCGCGTCCGATCCGGTCCGGGTCATTGTGGCCCCCTCGATCCCTGCCAGAGAAAGGGTGACGGTTCTGGGCTCGGCCCGCATGTTGAGCACTTTGATGGTATAGCCGTTGCGGATACCACCATCAGACAGGCGCACATAGACCGGATTGCGGTCGTGCAGCACGTTTATGTCCAGCCGGTCGCGGGTCAGCAGGAAGCCCAGCATGATAAGGCCGATCAACGACCACACACCGGCATAAATGTAGGTGCGCGGGCGCACGAATGAGCGCCAGGTGGTGGGGCTTTCAACGCCGGCCACGTTGGAATTGTAGTTGCGCAGGGTGGCGTAGGAGATCAGGCCCTTGGGCTTGCCGGTCTTCTCCATCACCCCATCGCAGGCATCGATGCAGAGCGCGCAGGTGATGCATTCCAGCTGCTGGCCGTCGCGGATGTCGATGCCTTGGGGGCAGACGGCCACACACAGGTTGCAGTCGATGCAGTCGCCGAAATTCTCCTCGCCCTGCGTCCGGCGCAGCTTCTGCCCTCCCCGGGTCTCGCCGCGCCAGCCATTATAGGTGACCACCAGGCTGTCCTCGTCCAGCATGGCCCCTTGAATGCGCGGCCACGGGCACATGTAGGTGCAGACCTGCTCGCGCATGAAGCCGGCGAAGACGTATGTGGTGGCTGTCAAGATGGCGACCGTGGAATAGGCCACGAATGGAGCCTGGAATGTGAGGAAGTTTTTGAGCAGCGTTGGCGCATCGGCAAAATAGAAGATCCAGGCGCCGCCTGTGGCCACGGCAATGACGATCCAAATGGCGTGCTTTATGAGCCGCTTGCGCCACTTGTCGAAGGTCCAGGGGCCCTTGTCGAGCTTAATGCGGGCGTTGCGGTCGCCCTCCATCCAGCGCTCCACCACCAAGAAGAGATCCACCCACACCGTTTGCGGACAAGTGTAACCGCACCACGCCCGGCCCACCGTGGAGGTGATGAGGAAGAGCCCCACGCCCGCCATGATCAAAAGGCCGGCAATGTAGAACAGTTCCTGCGGCCAGATCTCGATGAAGAAGAAATAGAAGCGGCCATTGGCCAGGTCCACCAGAACTGCCTGGTCGGGGGCATGCTGGCCCCGGTCCCAGCGCAGCCAGGGTGTCACGTAATAGATGCCGAGCGTAACCAGCATTATCCACCATTTGAGCTGGCGAAACGTGCCGGCCACCCGCTTGGGAAAGATCTTTACCCTTGCAGCATAGCTCGACCGCTTCTCCTTGGAGTTGACGGCTTCAGCATCAATACGTTCAACACTGTTGTAGACCGTAACCATGAACAGGCCTTAGCTCCTATTCGCCGCCGCCCAGCGAATGCACGTAGACGGTCAGCTTCTTCAAGGTTTCATCGTCTAGTCGGTTGACCCAGCCCGGCATCACGCCGTGGCGCGGTTTATAGATCTGCTGTGCAATCTCCTGCTTGCTGGAGCCATAGTGCCAAATGGCATCTTTCAGGTTCGGGGCGCCCTGTTCGGGATCGCCTGCCCCATCCTCTTTATGACAGGCTGCACAGTTTTCCACATAGGCCGCAACGCCGCGGGTGGCCGCTTCGCCATCATGCTCCAAGCCGGCCAGTTGGCGCACATATTCAGCGATGTCGTTGATCTGGGTTCTCTCCAGAATCTCATCTGCGCCGAAGGCCGGCATTAGAGAATCGCGCGTATCATCGTCCCACTGGAATCGGATGCCGTGCTTCAAGGTCACGTAAATGTCCTCCAGCTTACCACCCCAGATCCAGTCATCGTCGTTGAGGTTGGGATAGCCGGGGCTGCCAGCAGCACCGGAGCCGTGACACTGGACACAGTTCACCAGGAAGGCGGACCGGCCGCCGGACACCGCAAACTGCAGCATTTCCGGGTCCTTACGGATCTCTTCTAAGGAAGCAGATTGGATTTTCGCCAGCATATCCGCTTGCGCGATCTTGGCATTGGTAAGTTCATCGGCCACCTCCGCCCGGCTGGAATAGCCCAGAACCCCGGTAGTGGCGGACGAGATGAGCGGGATCGCTGGATAGGCAATCACGTACCCCAAAGCCCAGATGCACGTTGCATAGAAGGTCCACAGCCACCAACGCGGCAGCGGGTTGTTCAGCTCCTTAATCCCGTCCCACTCGTGACCTGTGGTCTCGATACCGGAGAGTTTGTCGACTTCTTTATTGGCCACGGGATCAATCCTCCTTTAGCGGGATTTTGGCGGCGTCGTCGTAACGTTTGCGCGCCCAGGGGCGGAAGGTGAAAAGCACCACCCCAACGAACAAGATAACGAGATAGAGAAGGCCCCAACTGTCGGCCATCTGGCGCAGGAATTCGTAATCCATCAGATGTTCCCTCCTCAGCGCAGGTTGTCTTGAGCGCGGTACGAGTTGAAGTCCACCAGGGTCCCCAGCATCTGCAGGTAGGCCACCAGGGCATCCATCTCAGTGAGCTTCTGTGCATTGCCGTCGAAGTTGGAGACCTGCGCCTTGGGATAGCGCGCGGCCACATCTTCAGCGCCGTCACTGTCCGGGTCGGCTTGGGCGAGAAGATCGGTCCGTGCGTTCTCGATCATCTCATCGGTGTACGGCACACCCACCGCCCGGTTGGCTTTCAGGTGATCGGCAATGTCGTCGGTCCTCAGTTCAGTGGTCAGAAGCCAGCTGTACTTCGGCATGACGCTTTCCGGCACCACCGATTGCGGGTTGATCAGATGCTGCACGTGCCAGTCATCCGAATAGCGCCCGCCCACCCGGGCCAGATCCGGTCCGGTGCGTTTGGAGCCCCACTGAAACGGGTGGTCGTACATGCTTTCGGCCGCCAGGGAGTAGTGGCCGTAGCGCTCCACCTCATCGCGGAAGGGGCGGATCATCTGGGAGTGGCACACATAGCACCCCTCCCGGATGTAGATGTTGCGCCCTTTCAGCTCGAGCGGCGAGTAGGGTCTCACCCCTTCCACCTTCTCGATTGTGTTCTGCAGATAGAACAAGGGGGCGATCTCCACCAGGCCGCCGATGGAGACGACGATCAGGCTCAGCACCATCAACAGCGTGGCGTTGGTTTCGATCTTCTCGTGACTGATCTTGAACATGTTCCCTGTCCTTTCCTTACGCTGCTGCGATCACAGGGGCGCCCATGGGAGCTTCGTCCCGCCTGCGGCCCAGGATGGTGCAGTAGATGTTCCACGCCATGATCAGAGCACCGGCAAGGTAAAGGCCACCGCCGAAGGCCCGGATCACATAGAAGGGATGCATGGCGGCGACCGACTCAGCGAAGCTGTAGACCAGGAAGCCTTGCGCATCGTACTCGCGCCACATCAGACCTTGCATGATGCCCGACACCCACATGGCGGCCGCGTAGACCACGATTCCGAGCGTGGCGAGCCAGAAGTGCCAGTTGATGAGCCGCAGCGAATAGAGCTGCTCGCGGCCCCACAGTTTCGGCACCATGAAGTAGACCGCGCCGAAAGAGATCATGCCGACCCACCCAAGTGCGCCAGAGTGCACGTGGCCGATGGTCCAGTCGGTGTAGTGGCTGAGGCTGTTGACCGCCTTGATGGACATCATCGGTCCCTCGAAGGTGGACATGCCGTAGAAGGCGACCGCCAGAACCATCATGCGGATGATCGGGTCAGTGCGCATTTTGTCCCACGCGCCAGACAGGGTCATAAGGCCATTGATCATGCCGCCCCAGGAAGGCATCCACAGCATGATGGAGAACACCATGCCTAAGGTCTGCGCCCAATCGGGCAGCGCGGTGTAGTGCAAGTGGTGCGGACCTGCCCAGATGTACAGGAAGATCAGCGACCAGAAGTGCACGATGGAGAGCCGGTAGGAATAGACCGGCCGTTCAGCCTGTTTGGGCATGAAGTAGTACATCATGCCCAGGAAAACGGCGGTGAGGAAGAAACCCACCGCGTTGTGGCCATAACACCACTGGGTCAGCGCGTCCTGTACGCCGGCGAACAGCGAGTAGCTCTTGGCACCCATGAACGAGACCGGCATCGACAGGTTGTTGACGATGTGTAGCATGGCGATGGTGACGATGAAGGCCAGGTAGAACCAGTTGGCCACATAGATGTGGGGCTCCTTGCGCTTGAACAGGGTGCCCAAAAAGACCAGCAGGTAGACCACCCAGACGATGGTGAGCCAGAGGTCCACATACCATTCAGGTTCTGCATATTCTTTCGACTGGGTGACCCCCATCAGGTAGCCGGTGGCGGCCAACACGATGAAGAGCTGATACCCCCAGAAGACGAACCAGGCCGCATTGCCCAGTGCCAGGCGGGTTTGGCAGGTGCGCTGGACCACGTAGAAACTGGTGCAGAGCAGCGCGTTGCCGCCAAAGGCGAAAACCACTGCGGAAGTGTGCAGCGGCCGCAGGCGCCCGAATGAGGTGAATGGCAGATCCAGGTTCAGAACCGGAAACGCCAGTTGCAAGGCAATGATGAGCCCGACGAGAAATCCAGCAATGCCCCAGAACAAGGTGGCTATGGCACCATAGCGGATGACGCCGTCCAGATACTTCTCTTCACCGTCTTCAGCGGCATCCGAGCTGGCATGGCCCGATTGGCGCGCGAGCACGAAGATCGCGATCAGCGCGGCGATGACGCAGATCCAGGCATGAGCTGCAAATAAGCTATCGTGAGCTTTCGCTGCGCCCAGAAGGGCAATCAGGCCGCCGCCCGCGAGTAATGCGATGGTGGGTAGGGTTGTCACCATTGTTGTTCCCTCTCTGACAGTCGCCCATAGACGCACGTGTTGCGTATTCTGGGCCCAGATGAGTTCTCTTTTGGGACAACACTCGGTTTCGAACCTTGATCTAGATCAAGGCTGAGAACAGCCGAATTGTGGTGGTTTCGCTTATTACTAGCGCAGATCCGTTAAACCCGACGTATTGGGGCTTAGATGTCTTATTTAGAAAGTATCCTTAGAACCGATCCTGCGGTTGTCACAGCCTTTAGCGCCCTCAAATTCGTTGCCAACGATCTCATGCAGCATTTGCGTATTTGCGATCTTTTGGAAGAGATTGCTGATTCTCTCCCCGACCGCGTGGACAAAGGACAATGCTTCCACGCTGCGTTGGCGCTGCAATACCGGGTCAACACCCACCACCAATTGGAAGAAGAGGTGTTGTTCCCGCGGTTGCTGGCGCGGGCGGGCGACAATCACGACCTTGAACGCATCTTTCAGCGCCTTTCCGATGAGCACCGCACGGATGAAGGTCACTGCGATGAAGCGATCGAGCTGCTGACCCGCCTATCAGACGGCACACCGCCCTTCAACACGGAGGCGGCGGGCTATCTGTTGCGGGGCCTGTTTGAGGGGCTGCGGCGCCACATTGCGTTCGAGCAGGACCATCTGCTGCCTATTGCCCGAAAGGTTCTTGTGAAAGAGGACCTGGAGGTCTTGGCCGCCGGGATCCGAGATGTGCTGCGTGGGCATATGCCAACGGGGTTTCAGCTGCGGTTGCAGTAGGCTTCGCCCAACACGGTTATGCCTGCTTTATCCGTCATGCCCGCGAACATCTACTCGTCATCCCCGCGAAGGCGGGGATCCATCGCTGCAGCGTTCAGAGGTTTGAGGCTCTGGATGCCCGCCTGCGCGGGCATGACGGATAAAGCAGCTTTGCGAGCCTAAGACCCGGACACGTCCCGCAAATAACCCAGGTTCGGGATCGTCACGTGGCGATTGTTCTCCACTTTGATGATCTCCGCCTTGCGCAGCTTGGTGATCTGCCGGCTGACTGTTTCGATGGTCAGCCCCAGAAAATCGGCAATATCGGCCCGGGTGAGCGGCAGGTCGAAGGCGATGGAACTGTCCTCATCAAGCTCCGCTTCCGGATCCACATGCATTGCGATCAGATAGAGGAAGTGTGCCACCCGCTCAGCGGCGGTCTTGCGGCCCAGGGCCACCATCCACTCGCGGGCCTCATCAAGCTCTTTGAGGCTCTGCTCTAGCAGCTTGTGTTCGAGCTCAGGCGCCTCGGCCATGAGCCGCTCTAAAGACGCCTTGGGAAAGCTGCACAAGCTCACCGTGGTGGCCGCTTCGGCAGAGAGCTGGCTTTCAGACTTCAAGGGACGGCCCAAAAAGTCCGGCGCAAACTGCAGACCCACAATCTGCTGGCGCCCATCAGCGAGCAGTTTGGACAGTTTGACCACCCCGGAAATCACGTTGGAATAGGCCGACACAGGCTCAGCATCGCGCACCAGTTCGGTCCCCGCCTCATAGGATCGCCGGGTGGTGTGCTTGCTGAGCGCCAGCAATTGGTTTGGTTTCAACGCACCGCAAATTCCGCGGTGGCGTGCCTCGCAGGAGACGCACACCTCAGGAATTTCGGAATTGTGGATGTCTTTGCGTTCGCTCATCGCCTTTCCTCTCAGGCGTTCATGTAGTGTATCATATTCTCGGGCACACGTGGTGAATTGATGCAGGCGACGAAAGTCGAACAAGCTCAGGGGTTGCCACCAAATGTTTGCTTATTTTCTTGAAAATAGTCCTTGACGGGGATAAAAATGTTCTCTATATGTTCCTTGCCTTTCCTCTTCCGAGGGCATCAACCATGGTGGTACCAGGAGATGGAGGATGGGCGACGGTGCCTTGCCTAGTAGGGCGTCACTTCCCGAACGGCTCGGACCTGGTGGCCATTATGGCTTTGGAAGGTCTCAAGGAGCGTTTTTGCTACTTTTTAGCTCAGGGACCGACTTCAGGCGCCTTACGGCGATAGCTTCGGCCGGTTAGCACCCCTTTTGGTGGCCTTACACCCCACCAATAGAAGTGGCTGAAGTAACGATGTTTTGCCCCGGTTAAGACACTGTCGTGCAGGCTGGTTTCTGGTTGAAGAGAAAACGCTAAACCCCGATCGAACTCACACCCTTGAGATAGGGTGTTCTGTGGCCGCAGAAAAAGGCCGGACAATTCAGCCTGCACACCCTCGGAACACGTCCACGTGCCGCGCACCCGTGCGCGTGCAATCCGTCATCCCCGCGCGCGCCGCGCCCTTGCGAAAGCGAGGGCCCATAGCTCGCACCTTTCCCTTGGCTCAGAAGGTCCTCGCGTGCGCAAGGACGCGGGAGTTAACCCCCCACCCGCAGCGGCGCGTCGCCCGGGGCAAGATCGCCCCCGCCGATGGCAGAGCCCACCTTGAGGCCCTCCAGAACCGCTTCTTCGCAGGTGCGCGGCGCTACGGCATCACCCACCATCCAGATCTCCCCGGACCAGCCAGCAAGCTCGCTCTCAAGCGCCAGATCCGTCTCCGAGCCCGTGGCCGTCACCAGTGTGTCCACTTCCTCAAACACGATGGGCTCGCCGCTGGTGGTGTGCTCAAAATAGGCCGCCTCATCGTCGCCGCCCACCAAGCGCGCAAACGGGGTGATCTCCACACCCAGCTTGTGCAGCTCACCGATCCAGCGGTCGCGGGTGTACTGCTGGATAGACTGGCCCGGCATATATCCGTTCACCGCCAGGCGCACATAGCAGCCGTCGCGCGCCAAACGCTCCGCGAGCCCCAGCCCGACCCAGTCGCAGCGCCAGTCGGCGATCACCACCCGGGTGCCGACGTTGGCGCCCTCCAATACCTTGGCCGCATGCACCACATGGCCGCCGTCCAGGATCAGGTGGTTCGGCGTGTGGGGCACCGCTCCGGTGGCGAGGATCACCGCATCCGCGCCCTTAGCCTCCACTACCTCGCGGGTCACCTTGGTGTTGAGGCGCACCTCAACGCCCGCGCGCAACATCTCCGCGGCCAGGTTGGTGACCAGCCCGCCGAACTCATCGCGCCCCGGCAACTGGCGGGCCAGCTTCACCTGGCCGCCGAGTTCCGCGGCTGCCTCACACAAGGTCACCTGATGGCCCCGCTCGGCCGCGACCACAGCTGCCTTCATGCCCGCCGGACCGCCGCCCGCCACAAGCACCTTCATGGGCGCGCGCGCCTTCTGGCGTGCGCCAAAGCGCGCTTCACGTCCGGTTTCGGGATGCTGGATGCAGGAGATGGGAAAGCCCGCCTGCATGTGGCCGATGCAGGCCTGATTGCAGCCTATGCAGGCACGGATGTCGTCGAGCCGGTCTTCAGCAGCTTTGATCGCCATCTGCGGGTCGCAGATCTGGGCGCGGGTCATGCCGCACATGTCTGCCAGCCCGCCCGCCACAATGGCCTCCGCGCTGCGCACATCGTTGATGCGCCCGGCCACGAACACGGCCGCATCGACCGCCGTGCGGACCTCACCAGAGGCCGGGGCCAGATAGCCGGCCTCATAGTTCATGGGCGGCACCACATGCACCGAACCACCCAGCCCGGACATGGAGCCGCCGCAAATATCGAAGAAATCCAGCGTGCCATCCGCGTCCAGATCCTTGCAGATGTGCACCACTTCCGGCGTCTCCAGCCCGCGCGCGTTGAGCTCGTCGGCAGAGATCCGGATGCCCAGAACCATGCGCCGGCCCACGCTCTGGCGGATTGCGGCGATCACCTCGCGCGCAAAGCGCAGCCGGTTCTCGCGCGAGCCGCCATATTCATCGGTGCGCAAATTGGCTTCCGGGTTCAAAAACTGTGCGATGAGCAGGCCATGGCTCGCCATAATCTCAAGGCCCTGATAGCCGGCCGCCTCATAAGCCTTGGCGGCCTCTCCGAACGCGCCTGCGATGTCGGCGATCATAGCTTTAGACATGGCGCGCGGCATCACGTGGAAGCGTTCGGTGGCGATGGCAGACGGGCCGAAGGCGGCAGGGCGCGAGCCATCGGTGCCCGAATGGGTCTCACGTCCGCCATGGCCCAGCTGGCCGAAAATCGCGCAGCCTTCGCGCTTCACCGCTTCAGCGGTCTCAGCCAACACATCGATCACAGCCGGATTCGTGAGCTGGATGTTATAGGCATTGGAGGTAGCATGCACGGCGGCGGATTCGGTGATGATGAGCCCTGATCCGCCGCCGGCGCGGGCGGCGTGGTAAGCGCTGAAGGCTGGTGTTGGTACGCCTGCGGAAATCATGCCGGTCATGTGGCCGGTGGATAAGATCCGGTTGCGCAGGGTGACGGGTCCAAGGGTGATAGGGCTGAAGAGGTTTGGGAGGCTCTGTGACATGAGCCGAGCCTAGCGGGTATCGGCGGCGGCGTCATCTTTCATCCTCCATCACCCTGGAATCATGCGCGAGCAAAGTATCCGGGGCCCAGGGGTTGCGGCTCTGGGTCCCCGCTTTCGCGGGCATGACGAAGTAGGAAAGCGGAGATGGCGGAGGACGATGGCGGGGTGACGGAGAGGAGCGATGCGGGGATGAGGGTTGTAGACCGCGCCCTTGCGCACGCGAGGGCCCATAGCTGGCACTGACCCCTTGGCTCAGAAGGCCCCCGCTTTCGCAGGGGCGTGGGTTTCGCTCTTCCGCTCACTTACGCCCCAAAGACAAAGCGCTTGCCCGCTGCGGTTGCGCGGCGATAAGCTCGCCTCTACTCGCTTGTCTTCTAAGGGCACACTCACCTCATGGTTCAATCCGTGGTCTATGCCGCCGGCATGCGCATTCCGCCGCCGGCACCTCGGGAAGCGCCGGCCCGGCGCGGATTTGCCATGATGCTCATGATCGTGAGCTCGGTGCTGATCAGCTTCGGCGGGCTGCTTTCGCGCCTGTTTGAAGACGCAGACCCCAACCAAATCAACTTCTATCGCTCATTGTCGGTGTTCTTCACGTTCAGCCTGGTGTTCCTTTACAATCACCGCGGACAATCGGTGCAGGACTTTCGCAAAGTGGGATGGGGCGGCGTGTTGGCCAGCCTGTGCCTCACGGTGGCCGGCATCGCCTTCATGCAGGCGCTGGCGCACACAACGGTGGCCAACACCATGTTTACGCTGGCCGCAATTCCGTTCCTCACCGCCGCGCTCGCCTGGGCGTTCCTGCGCGAACATCTGAGCATGCTGACCGTGATCACCATGTGTGCAGCGGCCCTTGGCGTTGCCCTGATGGTGGCGGACGGCATCGGGCTCGGGTCGGTGTTCGGCAACGTGATGGCGTTGGTGACCGCGCTCGGTTTTTCGGCATTTGCCGTGATCGTGCGGCGCAATCGACATGTGGACATGGTGCCGGCGTTGATCCTCTCGGCCATCTTCATCGTGATCATCTCCGCCGCCCTTCGATATGACGACCTAGATATCTCCTGGTGGGACATTGGACTGTGCATCCTTTGGGGCGGCGTTTTATCGGGCATCGGCAACTGCATGTTCATCGTCGCATCACGCCATTTGGTGGCCGGCGAGCTCACATTGTTTATGTTGCTGGAGTTTGCCATAAGCCCGTTTTGGGTATGGCTTGTCGTGCGGGAAACACCGACCCAATGGGCCTTGGCGGGCGGAACCTTGGTTATTCTTGCCGTCGCGACACGGGCTCTGCTTGAGATGAACAGCAAAAACAGCCTATTAAAGCGCGGGCGCCCCAGCCCGGTATAACTCATCATAAAAAGGGAAAGAGACAGGTTCATGTCGAACGAAGGCAAAGTTGCAGTGGTCACAGGCGCGGGCACAGGGGTTGGACGGGCCACAGCGGAAGCATTTCTCAAAGACGGCTACAGCGTGGTGCTCACAGGCCGCCGCAAGGAGCCGCTGGAAGAGACGGCCGCACTGGCCGGCGCAAGCGAAGACAAAGTGCTGATCCACACCTGCGATGTGGGCGATGCGGCCGCAGTGGCCGAGCTCTTCAAAGCCACGAAGGAGAAGTTCGGCCGGGTTGACGTGCTCTTCAACAATGCAGGCGCGGGAACGCCGCCGCTCACCATTGACGAGATGACGCCGGAACAATGGCAGATGGTCGTGGATGTGAACCTCACCGGCTCCTTCCTGTGTGCACGCGAAGCCTTTGCCATGATGCGGGCGCAAGACCCCCAAGGCGGACGGATCATCAATAACGGTTCGATTTCCTCGCAAGTGCCGAGGCCGGGCTCTGCCGCCTACACCGCCACCAAGCATGCCATCACCGGCCTCACCCGCACCATCTCGCTGGACGGGCGGCCGTTCGACATTGCCTGCGGGCAGATCGACATCGGCAATGCGGCAACACCTATGACCGAGCGCATGGTTGAGGGTGTGCCCCAGGCTGATGGCTCCATTGCCGCTGAACCGCGCATGGGCGCTGATGAGGTGGGCGATGCGGTGTTGAACATGGCCAATCTGCCGCTTTCCACCAACGTGCAGTTCATGACCATCATGGCCACCAAGATGCCCTTTATCGGGCGGGGCTAGCCAGCTCGCTTGCGTCCACTCCCAGAGCGGCAGCGGCCTCGCGCAGCTCCGCGACCGCGCCAGGGCTAAGCGGCACACCCGTCTTCAGGCGTTCGGCGCGCAGCGCCGCCTCGCGCTCGCCGGGCACCTCAACCTGGGCAAACCCAGGGGCGGGCGGACAGGTGCGCAGCGAGGACAGACACTCTTCGGCGGCAGCCGCGTAGCGCTCCTGATTGCGGAAGCGCTTGAGATCGATGCACACGCAGATCCAGTTGAGACCGTCCATCATTTCGCCAAACACCGCCTCGCCCAGAAGTTCGGCCACCAGCGCCAGGCCGTATCCCTTGGGCCCCGCCATAGGCAGCAGCGCGCCGCCGGAAAAATAGTCCTCCGGATCGGTGGTGGGCCGGCCGTCTGCATCAATGCACAAGCCCTCCGGCAATGCCCGTTCCGCAGCGCGGGCCGCGTAGACCTTGCCCCCTGCCCCGGCGGCCGTGGCGAAGTCGAGCACCACCGGACCTTTGCTGCCGCCCGGTATGCCGAACGCGTAAGGGTTGGTGGGCAACCGGCCCTTGGTCCCGCCATAGGGCGCCACTTGCGGCCAATCGTGCCGGGCACCGCCGCCGAAAATGATGGCGAGGCAACCTTCGCGCGCGGCGCCCTCGGCAAAGGCACCCAACCGGCCCGTGTGGTGGATGCCTGCAACGCCGACGGTCCCGGTACCTTGCTTGTGGGCCTGGCGCACCGCTTCGTCGGCTGCCAAGCGCATGGCCGGAATGCCGAAGCCGCCCTGGCCCAAAACCAGCGGGGCGCCGCCTTCTGCGCGCGTCAGTGTTGGCGCGCGCTCTGGCTTAAAGCGTCCGCGTTTAGCCTCGTCCGCATATTGGCTGAGACGGAACAGGCCATGCGAATAGACACCGCAAAGGTCGGCGTCCACCAGGTGTTCTGCAACCTCCGCGGCGACGTCCGGCCCGCAACCCATGGCGGTGAGGAAGCGATCAGCGAAGCGCGTGAGGCCAGCGGCGGGGAAGCGGTGATCGGTCTCTAACATGACGGCATGCTGGCATGGGTTCGCCGCAAAATCACGTGCCAATCTTCTCTGCGGGCGTTGCGGCGTCGGGGCTCACCGGCTAACGTCGCCGCACTCTCAATATGCAAGAACAGGAAGACTTCAGATGAGCATCAAACGGATCGACGTCGGAGATCGCATGAGCCAATGCGTGGTGCATGGTAACACCGTTTACACCGCAGGCCAGGTGGCCCAGAACGCTCCCGGGGACAGCGTGACCGATCAGACCAAAGACATTCTGGCGGCCATCGACCGGCTGCTTGGCGAGGCCGGGTCGGACAAGACGAAGCTGCTGTCGGCCACGATTTGGCTTGCCGACATTGGTGATTTTGCGGAGATGAATGCGGTTTGGGATGCTTGGGTGTCGCCCGGTAACACGCCTGCGCGGGCTTGCGTGGAGAGCAAGCTGGCCGCCCCGCAGTTTACCGTTGAGATCGGTGTGATTGCTGCGCTGGATTAGCGCTGCACCTGTCCGCATCCCTGCGAAAGCAGGGACCTTCTGAGCCAAGGGTAAGGTGCGAGCTATGGGCCCTCGCGTACGCAAGGGCGCAGCTAAGCCCCCAAGGCCTCAGCCAGCTCAGGAAAGCTGTCCACGATGATGTCGTTCGCCGGGTTCGGCTCTGAATCCGGCGGCGTCTCGTGGCCCCATTCAGCGGGCCGGCGCACAAGTGCCGTCTTGAAGCCAACCGCCCTGGCGGCATCCAGATCGAAATTGTGGCAGGCCACCATGCAGCATTGGCTCACATCAAGCTGAAGGTAGTCCGCGACGGTCTGGTAGGATTCAGGCAAGAGCTTGTATTTACCGATCCCCTCGCACGAGAACACCGCGTCCCAAGAGAGGCCATTGTGCTTGGCCGTGTCGATGATGATCCGGTAGCTGAGGATGGTGAACGAGCACGTGGCGTACTTGGCTCGCAGGCGGGGCAGCACGTCCGGGAAATCGGGCCAGCACTCAAACCGGTGCACCGCCTCATAGGCAATCGCGTGAATGTCCTCCTCGGTGAACACCTCCAGTCCGTTCTCTTTGACCAACTCTTCCAGGGTGAACCGATGCGCGTCGTCGAAATTGTAAGCCGGCGGCTCATGTTCACCCAGATTGAGCATGGCTTTCAGCGAGCGACGACGCAGCTCGTTGGCAAGGCCCGCCCAGTCCTTCTCAAGCCCGTGACGCGCGCCCGCTGCGGCCAGAGCGGTGCGGAAGCCGGTGTGCCAGTCCAAGATGGTGCCGCCTGTGTCAAAGGTCAGGGCTTTGATATCGCTGAGGCTCATGGGGTTTCGTGCCCTCGTGTTGGTGTGAAGAGGAAGCTCATCGCTTAAAGGATTTGGGAGAGCTGGTCTGCTGACAAATGGGTGAGCTCATCGTCCCCATACGCAAAGCCGGCAAACCCGGCCTGACCCGGGCGAGGTGCGCTCACGCTGGATGCGGCCTCCAGATGTTGCAGCTCCAGGAGCGTGAACGGCCGGGCCCAAAGCCATTCCCGGTTGCCCACTGCTTCTAGCTCGGGCTGAGGCAACGGCACATCGCTCCAGCCATAAAAGTAGAGACAAAAGCTGCGCTCCGGGACAGGCTGCACGGACATGACGCGCATGTTCATCTCGCCGCCGAAGGCCCTTTGGGCCGCATCTAAATTGGTGACCCGCAAGGTCAAGTGGGCCAGGATGGCTTGGGCGCCGATGGGGTGGCCAGACGTGGGGGCCGGCCCATGATTGCCCTCAAAGCCCTGTTGCAAAAGCTCAATGTGAAAGCCCTCCGGATCAGTGAGGTGGCACATGTAGCCAATGTCGCGAAACTGACGCGGCGCACTTATGGACCAGCCTTGCCCAGTGAGATATTCCACTGCACTATCAAGGTTTTGCAGGGTGATCCCAATCTTCCAGTAGAGGTCATCTCCCGCGGGCTCATACGCTTCGCGTTCGCTCTCGTGAAACTCCAGCAGGGCTTGGTCCCGGTGGTAGCCGAACGCAGGGCTTGCGCCCTCGCCCAGCTGCTGCATGCCGAGGAGCGAGGTGTAGAAGCCCGCCTGCCCTGCGGCGTTGCGCACGTTGAAACTGATCCTGGAAAGTCTCATGACCGGGGCTCGCTCATAGGGTAGGACTTCACGAGACTATAGCAACAGGGGCTCTACAACCATGCCAGAGTGGGATTACGATATCCTGGTTGCCGGTGCCGGCATTGTGGGCGTCTCGTGCGCTCTGTGGGCCCAGATGCGCGGGGCCAAGGTGGCGCTGGCCGATGCCAATCCGCCGGGCTCCGGCGCGTCCTACGGCAATGCGGGCACCATTGCCACGTACGCCTGCGTGCCAGTGAACAGCCCCTCCATCGTCAGCGGGTTGCCGTTCTATCTGTTTTCCAAGGAGAGCCCTCTGGGCTTTGACTGGACCTATGCGCTGAAGAACATGCCGTGGATGCTGTCGTTCCTCAGGAACTGCAACGCGGGCCGGGTCTCTGAGATCACCGATCATCTGGGCAACCTGCTGAGCCATGCCGATGCCGGTCTCGACCCCTTGATCGAAGCGGCCGGTGCACAAGATCTGGTGGTCTCCAACGACTGCCTCTATGTGTGGTCTACTGAGAAGGGGTATGAGGGTGCCAAAGCCTCAAACAAAGCACGGCGGCGCAACGGGGTGGTGTTCGATCTGCTCGACGCAGGAGAGATTAACGCACTGGAACCGGCCTTAAAAATGCCCATCCACAAGGGCCTGCTCTATCGGGGCGCCCGCCATGTGCGGAACCCCGAAGCCCTGGTGCAGCGCATGCACGCGCGCTTCGTGGCCGATGGCGGCGTGTGGCTGCAGCAAGCGGTCAACGAGAGCCAGGGCGACGCAGAGGGCGTGACAGCTAAACTCTCCGATGGCACGACGGTGCGGGCCGGCAAGCTCGTGGTGGCCGCTGGGGCCCACTCCAGGAGCGTCAGAGGCTCAGGGGCAGAACATACGCCGCTCGACACAGAGCGCGGACACCACGTGCTCTACAAGGCCCATGGCGATCTCATTTCCCGGCCCGTGGGCTGGGCCGATGCTGGGTTCTACGCCATCCCCATGAACGCTGGCCTTCGGGTGGCGGGGACCGTGGAGATTGCAGGACTGGCCAAGCCCAAGTCGCCCGGACGGATTGCTTATCTTACCCGCAAGTCCCGAGAGATGTTTGGTGATCTTGGCACACCGGATGAGGATTGGTTGGGCTTCCGCCCCACCTTCCCGGACGCCTTGCCGGCCATCGGGCCCTCGCCGCATGCGCCGAACACGCTGTTTGCGTTTGGCCATCAACATATCGGCCTCACGCTCGCCGGCATCACCGGGCGGATCATTGCCGATATGGCCGAAGGCCGCGCACCGAACTTCGATGTGGCGCCGTTTGATCCCAAGCGGTTTGCGTGATTGTGATGGCGTGGGCGGTTGCTTCTTGCGACCTGCTAGAGCACACTCGCCACCATGTGATCCAAGAGCGATGTGAGGGGCTTGGGCGTGGGTAAAGTTGGTGGTTGCGCTGGGCCACTCGTGTGCGCGCTTTCTATGGTGGCGCTCATGGTTCTGGGCTCATTCGAGCGCGCCTCCGCCGCCCCAAAGGTCTCCACTAAAACCATCTACTTTACGGTTAGGGGGTCGACCCCAAGCCAGGTTCTGCAAAGCATCTTGAGCCGCGGACCCGGGCTTACACGTGGCGGGAAGGCCATGGCGACCACTCAGGCCAAGATTTCGCAAACTCTGAAGCCTAAGGGAAAGAACGGGTGCCGCTACTCCAGCAGGGCAGTGATCACCCTAAGGTTGCCAAGGATCGCCAAATCATCGCTGAAATCGCGGTCTGTTCGGCGCGTTTGGTCCAACTTCGACAGATACATCCGGGCTCACGAAAACCGGCACAAGTCGATCTTTCTGTCTTGCGCGCGCAGGATCGATAAGAAGGCGCGGGCCTATATTCGCAGGAACGGATGCAAAAACGCGAAGCTGAAGATTACCCAGATCATGGTAGATGAGCGCCTACGCTGCAATCGACTGAACCAGGCTTATGACCGGCGCGAGCGCAGCCGCATCCGCGCGCTGCCGCTTATCAGACAGGCCCGGGCGGGCACACGCGCCACCGTTGCTTCGGCCAAAAAGCGCAAGAAGAGAGTGCGGCGGGCGAAGCGTAAGCGGAATTAGCGGGGCTGTTTGCGCGCGGGAAGATGCACTCGGCCGCGTCCTTGCGAAAGCGAGGACCTTCTCAGCCAAGGGACCGGGGAGAGCTATGGGCCCTCGCGTTCGCAAGGGCGCGGGATCATCCGTCATGCCCGCGTAAGCGGGCATCCATAGGCCGAGATCTCTGCGGGTGGCAACCCGGATCCCCGCCTGCGTGGGGATGACGATGAGCTTAACCGATGTTCTGACGGATGTCCTCAAGCACCGGCATCAAGTACCCCTTAAACGCATCAGGATCCTCGCTCATGGGGAAATGGCCCAAACCCTCCATGATCTGGAGCTGCGCACCGTCTATCGCCTCAGCCGTGCGCTGGCTCATTTCCGGCGAGCAGCTGAAATCATACTCGCCTGTGAGCATATAGATCGGGCAACGGGACGTGTCGATCTCGCCCACATGGTCCATGATATCGCCCTCCACGGTGTAGAAGTGGAGATCGCCTTTGAAGATACCCGGACCCGATTGCATGTAGTGCCAGAGCGTTTCCCAGCGGTGCGCGTCAGGCACCGTCGGTGCGATGAGGCCAGAGACCATGCCTGCACACACGTGAGCGCTATGGACGTCAGACCGGTAGAGCCAGTCAATGTCATAGTAGGGGTTGACCATGCCCGCCGATTGCAGGCCGATCACGCAGCGCGCGGCGTCTGGGTGCTGGCGCGCCAGGTGGAGAACGATGCGCCCGCCAATGGAGCATCCCATGACCACCGGCCTGTCCAACTCCAAGGCCGAGCAGACGGTGAGGATAAGGTCGAGATACTTGGCCGTGGTGAGTTCACAGGTCTCGCTCTCCCAGCCGGCGGGAGGAGACGATTTGCCATGCCAGGGCATGTCGAACGCGATGACCCGGAAGTTGCTCGTCACGTCCTTATCGTTCATCAGGGCACGGAACTGACGTCCGTCAGAGCCGGCGGTGTGCAGGCACACAAGCGGGATCCCTTCACCGGCTTCTTCCCAATAGATCCGGTGCCGTGTGCCCCAAAGCTCAGTGTTCATGTAACGCCCTGTGACGGGCTCGATTTGAGGTGTACTCATGACAGCCACCCTTGCGCACGCGGCAGCTCCAGCAGGCGCTTCACATAGAGGATGTTCTGGAAGAAGGAGGTCAGGTTGCCTTCAATGGCAATGTGGCCTGCCGTGCGCATGGCAATGAGATCATGAAATGTGGGCGCCGGCACCGGGGCCCAGTGCGCCTGCCAGGACGCCCGTGGTCCTGTGACCGCAAAGTCCCAAGAGGTGAGCTTGCCGGGCAATGCGGTGATCTGGTGCACCGTGCCATCAGCGATCTGAATCCGGAAGAGTTGATCTTCAACGCCGAGCATCATGTCAAAAGCCGCCCCACGGCCCCAGCGCAAGGCCAGCGGATCGCGATTGGCAAGACCTTGAAGTTGTTCCATAGTTACCCCCTCCCTTCCGGCCGGGCAGGCTTATGATTGGCACAGCCCTCGGCCCTTAGCAAACACGAGGATCCAACTCCGTGACCGAACTCCACAAACGCGGCATTGCCGATCTGGCGGCGGACTATAAGAGCGGCGCCCACACCCCCAGCGAGGCCGTGGCGGCATGCCTCAGCCAGATCGAGCGGTTGGAGCCGAAGATACAGGCCTTTGAGATCGTGCTGAAGGATGCAGCGCTAGAGGCCGCCGAGGCTGCAACACGTGCCATTGCGGCGGGCCACCGGATCGGGCCGTTCCACGGCATCCCGTTTGCGCTGAAAGATCTGATTGATGTGGAGGGCCACGTGACCACTGGAGGCAGCAACGCTTATGCCGACCGCGTGGCCTCCTCCTCAGCCACCATAGCCAAGCGCCTCATTGCCGGCGGCGGTGTGCTCATCGGCAAAACCAAGACAGTGGAGGTGGCCTATGGCCCCTGGGGTACCAACCAACAACGTGGAACCCCGTGGAACCCCTGGGACGCGGACACGCACCGCGCGCCCGGAGGCTCGTCCAGCGGCTCCGGCGCGGCGACCTCTGCCGGCCTGACGGCGTGCGCCGTGGGTACCGATACGGGCGGGTCAGTGCGGATCCCCTCAGCTTTTTGCGGCCTGACGGGGCTGAAAGTGACCGAAGGACGCCTGCCCCTTGAGGGGATCTTGCCGTTGTCCCATACCCTCGACACACCCGGGCCCATGTGCCGCTCGGTTGTGGATGCGGCCATTATGTATGTGACCATGGATGGTGCGGAACCCGGAAAGATCGACCATGATCTCACAACGTCACAGGGCGTGTTCGGCGCCATGACCGAAGGCATTGCCGGGCTCACGCTTGGAGTGCTCACCCAGGCCGACCGGGAGTTTCTCGACCCTGAGGTGCGCGAGAGCTATGGTGACGCTCTGGGGCGCCTTGAGAGCCTTGGGGCCGAGATTGTGGAGCTCACCCTGCCCCGCTCTATCGACCATATGCGCTGGGCGGTCGCCACACTGATCGGTTCGGAGGGCTACTATCACCATGGCGCAACCTATGAGGATCCCGCCAACCTCATGGACAGCGATATTGAGAAGCGGATCATGGCCGGCAAGGCTGTGACGGCGAATGAATATATCGGCGCGCTTCAAGAACGGCTCGAAGTGCGGCAAGAGTTCTTGAAGGCCATGCGCGGAATGGCCGCCATCGTTTCGCCCACCACGCCCATCACGGCGCCGGTTGTGGCCGAGATCGATCAGGATTCGGCGCCTTCACAACTGACGCGGATGGCGAACTATCTGGGGTTCTGCGCCCTCGCCCAGCCCATGGGCATTGCAGGAAACGGTCTGCCGATGAGCCTGCAGATCATGGCGCCGGGCCGCCATGAGACAACAGCGCTTCGCATCGGCAAGGCGTTTGAAGACGACTTCGGCGGGATCGGCTGGCCGCAATTGGCCTAAACGCGGATGAGCGGCTGGTGGGCGCAGCGGAACGAGCCGCCCACCATGCACGGCACCCTATAGGGGATGCGGATCACTTCGAACTTGTGCGCCTCCAGCGCCTCAACGATAGGGTTGAGGGGCTCCTCTGAGGGGACCACCACCGTTCGGTCGTTCAGCACCAAGTTGTTGCAGCCCATATGTCCCTTGGCCAACGTCTTGGGCACGTCCACCACGTCCCAGTCCTTCATATGATCCGGCAGCCCATCGGGCAGCGCCTCCAGGCACGCGACCGCGACCCCTTCGCGCGGTGTCATCAGCACACAGTCCAAGTGCGGGAACATGGGATCCACGCGCACCATCTCCACCGTGTAGTCCGCACCCAAGGCATGCTGAAGCCAGCGCGCACCCTCCGGATTGGAGCAACCGCCAGAGTGACCAACAAAGATATTGGAGCCGAGCACGAAGATGTCCCCGCCCTCCAAGTAGCCCCATCCGGGCCCTTCGGCACTGTCGTCTGCCCCGCCATCGGGCTGGGAGAAGTAGCGCGCACCGCGCTCCATGGTGCCGGCCAGGATCTCGCGGATGGCGAAGCGTTGACGCCGGTGGAACAAGGTGCGCGGTGCGAGCTCAATCACATTGTTGCCGATGGTCACGAACGGATCGCGCATCCAGCCGGTCTCCACACCGTGATCCTCGCCGCGGGGGTAGTTCCGGTTGTCGGCGCTCAGCGGACCGGCCACATGGACCTTCACGCCGAGGCTTTCCAGAAGCTTGATCGCGCCCTCGATCTGATCGTGGAACTCGGCAAACAGATCCGGATCGGTCTGTTTGATATCGGCGCCCTGATTGTCGATCCAGTATTGCGTAAAAGGCCCTTGGGCGCGCAACTTGGCATCGCCCAGAAAGACCGGCAGGACCCAGTAGTCCGGTGAACCGTAAACGCATTCGCGTAACTCGGCCCACTCAGAAACAACATTGATGTGTGATTGCTCGCTCATGGCTCGACCTTAGCCGAGCAGAACCTTAGCGTCACCGTTTCTCTAAAAGGATTGGGATGGCTGTTTGGATTTCAGAGACTGGAATACTTCCGGCGCCTCGCCAGGTGACCAAGAACCGGATGCACTCCAGTCTCTTCCGACCCCCCGGCAGTCGAGCTGAACTCTTCTTAGCTACAACCCTAACAGGAACGCCATGATGCGTCAATTTGCGTGCATATTTTATGGTTTACACTCAATAGGCGCAATTTGAATGAAATTTGATCAAGCTGCTTCCCGGTTGAGAGGCTGGCACATGCAATGAACGCCGCCACCAGCGCGGGTAAACATGCTCATGTCCGGATCGTAGACTTTAAATCCCGCAGCGCGCATGTTTGCGTTGAGCTCAACTGCACCGTGAGTGGACAGGACACGGTCTTGGCCCAGCGCAACTACGTTGCACCCCAGCGCCATGGTTTCCTTGAAGCTGGCCGGGATGATTTCGATCTTCTTGGCCTTGAGCCAGTCGACGATCTCCGCATCGGTGGTGTCCAAGCAAACGGCCGCGCATTCAGCGTTCAACATGCAGACCATGAGATCAATGTGCACGTAAAACTGATCAATTGGCGCGTACATGATTTCCCAGCCCTCGGCCACGAACCAGTCACCGATCTGCCTGGCGGCAACTTCTTCGCTGCGGTGGTCGGTGTAACCGATGAGGGCGCACTTCTCGCCGATGATGTTGAAATCGCCCCCTTCAAAATTGCCGGCGCTGACCATGTCATAGATCGGAATATCGTTGACCAAATAGAATCTGAGAACGGACGCATATTCGCCGCGGCGCCGAGGATTGGCCAATTGGCAGATCACGGCGCCATGCTCGGTCATGAAACTGGAATCGCGGGCATACACTTGATAGGGATTTTCCTCATCCAGCGGCAGGAAATGGCAGGTGACTCCGGCATCCCCATAGGCGTCCACCATCTCTCGGTGCTGACGCATGGCCACCTGCTTATCGAAAGCATATCCACGGCGGATGGTATCACGCACCAAGGAGCTATAGGCCGCGTTCTCAAGGCCCATCCAGCGGAACCCTTCCGCGGGTCCTAACAATACATCGGTCAGTCGCCCTGCCTCTGAGGTTAGGGACCACTTCTCCATGAGCGGCGTGCCCCCGCCTTCGCGCCGGGCCTGGAGGGGAACCGTTTTCGTAGACGACTGTTCAGAAGATACGCTGCTGCTGGTCATGATGCCTTTAACCCCTGGGATTTCATAGGGTCTGCCTAGCTGATCTTTTCAGCAAGGAAAAGCCTCATGTGGCGTTTTCAGCTGAACGCTTTCAGCGGCAGTAACGCTTTACTGACCTGCGTGACAATTCACGCACAACCCCGTGAGCACCTATGGTTTTGAATGTCAAAAAGTTCTGATTTTTTGAGACCCTGGAATGGCGTAGATCGTGCGACAGTTGACGTTCTCGTCTGCTGGAACCTTTGGTGTCCTTGTTGTGGGGAAAATTTGTGAAACACAAAATTTTCCTTTTAAAAATAGACTATTAACCAAACACTGGCCGCTCAATTCTTCGCAAAATCTGAGGAATTTTAATGGTACATTTTTGTACCAGTACCGTATTGCTAGTCAATCAAATGCAAGAAAAAGATTTCGCATATCAATGAAAAATAGGGAATTGCAATAGAGGGAAAATTTGCGCACACTGCATTGACATTGACGACGACATAGCGTAGTTGTCAAGCATAACTTGACAGTCTTTTAGAGACATGCAGGTTCCCGGATTTCCGGGAAACGGTCGAGGCTCCTGCCTTTATGATCCCCCGGTGGGTGGGAGTCTCGATCTAACCTTTCCTTTACCACAGAAAGTTAGCGCTGGCAAACTTTTGCCACTATTTGGTGTATTTCACCTCCGATTGTCTCTGATCTCGGGACGGACGGCTTGGCGGCCCCTGCGGCAAATTTGTGATGGACTGGCCCTACCCTTTGTTTCTTCACCGTCCTATTAAGCCGTGCGCACCCGCTCACGCGGCAGGCACCACATCCGTCACAACAGGCCGATTATGACAAGACCCGTCTTACCCCGTGTTTCCCGGCGAAAACTCTTGAGATCCTCTTCGGCTGCAGCGCTGGGCGCTCTTGCGGCTCCCGCTCTGGTGAGCCAGGCACGCTCCTCCTCGGGCGAGCTCAACATCCTCATGTGGTCTGACTATCTTCCAAGAAGTTTCCTGAGTGCTTTTCAGGATCAGACGGGCATCAAGGTCAACCACACACCCATTGGCTCAAACGAGGGGTTGCTTCAAAAGATGCAAGCCAGCGGCGGGGACGGCTATGATCTTGCCTCCCCCACAAGCCACCGCAATCTGCAATGGGCCAAGCTCGGGCTGTTGCAGCCGTTTGATCTGACGCGCGTGTCCATGGACGCCCTCAACCCGGGCATGGCCAAAATCGGATCAAGCGGGTGGAACTTTGACGATAAGGGCGCCCATTGGCTGCCATATCTGTGGGGCACAGAAGGGATCGCCTGGCGCACGGACAAGTGGACACCCAAAGACACGGTTCCTTCCTATGGCGATGTCTGGGCGCCAGAGAATGCCGGACAAACCATGGGCCGGGCCCACTCGATGATGCTGGGCGCAGGTCTCTACCTTCAATCGGCCGGCGAGCTGGAGCCTGGCGCGGTGTGGGCTGCCTATGAGAGCCCGGAAAAAATGAAGCCGGTTTGGGAGCAAATCACCAAATGGTGCGTTGAGCGCAAACAAACCGTGAAGGTGCTTTGGGACAATGCGGAAACTCAAAAGACGGCCCTCCTCACCGGCGAGGTGGCCCTTGGGCAAACCTGGGACGGGCCGCCCTTGGCTTTGAAGAACACAGGCGCGCCGGTGATGTATCAAGCGCCCAAGGAAGGCGCCCTGACCTGGGTGGATGGTATCGCGGTCTCCGCGCGCGCGAAGAATATCGACCAGATCTATGCGTTCCTGGAGTTCGCTTACACCCCACAGAATGCGGGCCAGGCGATCCGGATCCACGGATACAACTCTCCGGTCAGGGGCGCCGACAAATATGCAGGTGAGGCCTACACAAAGAACTTTGGGGAGGCTTATCCCGGGGATGCTCTGAGCAATCTCAACACCTGGCCGGCAGAACCGCCGTGGTATGCCGCTATGCGAAGAGAGTTCGTAGAGATCTTTATGGCCGCCTGACCGCTCCGCTTCTTGGGACGTGCTGAGCTTATCCACTTTGGCGTGTTTGTGCAGAGCCATTACGTGCTAGATCTCTCCGCGGTCCAAACCATCGGGGAAAGAGCGGGTGCCTGCCATGAAAATCAAAAAGCTGCTGGTTGCCAATCGGGGCGAGATCGCGATCCGGGTGCTCCGGGCCGCCAACGAGCTGGGCATCCACACTGTTGCCATCTACGCAAACGAGGACAAGCTCTCACTGCACAGGTTCAAGGCCGATCAGGCGTTTTGCGTCGGCGAAGGCTCCGGGCCGGTCAAAGCTTATCTGGACATAGATGACATCATCCGTATCGCCACGGAGGCCGGTGTAGATGCCATCCACCCGGGCTACGGTTTCCTTTCTGAGAAGCCGGAGTTTGCAGAGGCCATAATGGCCGCCGGCATGACGTGGATCGGTCCGCCCGTTGAGGTGATGCGCTCGCTCGGCAACAAGGTGTCTGCGCGCCAAATGGCCGTGGCCGCTGGCACGCCCGTCATGCCCGCAACGGGGCCCCTGCCCGAGGACGACGCAGACATTCTGAAGCTGGCCGATGAGATCGGTTTTCCGGTAATGCTGAAAGCCAGCTGGGGCGGCGGGGGCCGCGGCATGCGCGTGATCGAAAGCAAGGCTGAGCTTTTGGAGAACGTCCATGCAGGCCGGCGTGAAGCGGAAAACGCTTTTGGCAATGGCGAAGTTTACTTGGAGAAACTGGTGCGCAACGCCCGCCATGTGGAGGTGCAGCTTTTGGGGGACACCCATGGCAACATTGTGCATCTTTGGGAACGGGACTGCTCGATCCAACGGCGCAATCAAAAGGTTATCGAGCGCGCGCCTGCCCCCTATCTCAGCGACGAGGAACGCACGCAGCTCTGTCAGTCGGCCCTTTTGTTGGCCCAGCGCGCCAACTATGTGAACGCAGGTACGGCCGAGTTCCTTATGGACGCTGACAGCGGCGCGTTCTATTTCATCGAAGTCAACCCGCGCATTCAAGTTGAGCATACGGTGAGCGAGCAAGTCACCGGCATCGACATTGTCAAAGCTCAAATCCGCATTGCTCAAGGCGCGCGTATCGGGGCTGTTGAAGAAAGCGGTGTGCCTGACCAAGATGAGATCGTTCTCAACGGGCACGCCATGCAATGCCGGGTTACGTCAGAAGATCCTGAGAATAACTTTGTCCCTGACTACGGCCGCATCTCGGCCTATCGCGGCGCAACCGGATTCGGGATCCGTCTGGACGGGGGCACGGCCTATTCAGGCGCCGTGATCACCCGCTACTATGATTCACTACTGGAAAAGGTCACAGCCTGGGCCCCAACGCCGGAGGAAGCCATTGCCCGTATGGACCGGGCCTTGCGTGAGTTCAGGATTCGCGGCGTGGCCACGAACATTACCTTCGTAGAGAACCTGATCAACCATCCCAAGTTCAGGGCGATGGACTACACAACGCGCTTCATCGATGACACACCCGAACTGTTCGAGTTTCCCAAACGGCGCGACCGGGCCACGCGCCTGTTGCGCTACATTGCCGACGTGAACGTGAACGGCCAACGCGAGGCGAACGGCAGACCGAAGCCTCCGCGCCATGTGGGTCCGCCAAAGCTGCCGTCCAATTTGCAAGAGGTCCCCCCTCCCCAAGAGACTGCAAAGCGCATCTTGGATGAGGACGGCCCAGGGGCGGTTGCACAGTGGATGCTGGCGCAGAGGGCTCTGCTGTTGACCGACACAACCATGCGCGATGCGCACCAGTCCCTTCTGGCCACGCGTGTGCGCACTTACGATCTTGTGGCCGCAGCGCCTGCCTATCAGTCGCATTTGCGGGACCTGTTCTCGCTGGAGTGCTGGGGCGGGGCCACATTCGATGTGGCCATGCGGTTTCTGGACGAGTGCCCTTGGGAACGGCTGCGCAAGATGCGCGAGGCGATGCCGGGACACATGCTGCAAATGCTGTTCAGGGGCTCCAACGGGGTGGGCTACACCAGCTATCCAGATAACATCGTGCAAGAGTTCATCCGCCAGGCCGCAGACAGCGGGATGGACGTGTTCCGGGTGTTTGATAGCTTAAACTGGGTCGAGAACATGCGCGTGGCGATCGACGCGGTGGGCGAAAGCGGCAAACTCTGCGAGGGCGCCATTTGCTACACGGGCGATCTGCTGGATCCTCGCCGCGGCACCTATAACCTCGACTACTATCTGAAGATGGCGCGCGAGCTTAAAGAGGCCGGCGTGCATGTTTTGTGCTTGAAAGATATGGCCGGCCTTTTGAAGCCGGCGGCAGCCTCAGTTCTCATTCCTGCCTTGAAGCAGGAGAACGGCCTGCCCTTACATCTGCACACCCATGACACATCGGGGATCTCGGCGGCCACCATCCTGGCTGCCTCAGAAGCAGGCGTGGATGCGGCAGATGGTGCGATGGACTCGCTCTCCGGCCTCACGTCTCAGCCGAACTTGGGCTCGCTTGTTGAAGCTCTTCAGAACACGGACCGCGAAACCGGGCTCTCCAGCTCCAACATCCGTGCCTTCTCCGATTACTGGGAGGAGGTGCGCGACCAATACGCCGCGTTTGAACCGGACATGCGCGCCGGGGCATCGGAAGTCTATCTGCACGAAATGCCGGGTGGGCAGTTCACCAACTTGAAGGAGCAGGCACGCTCCCTGGGGCTTGCCAACAAATGGCACGACGTGGCCAAAACCTATGCGGACGTGAACGCCATGTTCGGCGACATCGTCAAAGTTACCCCCTCCTCCAAGATGGTGGGTGATATGGCGCTCATGATGGTGTCGGCCGGCTTAAGCCGTGCAGACGTG